>CAXICP010000159.1:0-7361 GCA_964022595.1 uncultured Salipiger sp. | reverse complement strand
CTCGGCCTTTCTGGCGCTGTCGGATGCGATCGCGGCCTGCGGAAGCGGCTATCCCGACCTTGACGCGCCGGCCACGCCCGAACGGGTGCTGACGGCGATCCGCAAGGTGCAGGATGGGGCTTGATCTGGACGGGCTGCGCGCCGCCGTCGCGCGCCATGGCCGCGTTGCTCGGGTGGTGGTGGCCGATGTGCAGGGTTCCGCCCCGCGCGAGGTCGGCGCCGCCATGCTGGTCTGGGACGAGGGGCGCGGGCAGTCGGGCACCATCGGGGGCGGCGCGCTGGAACTGATGGCGGCGCAGCAGGCGTTTCGCCGCGAGGGGCTGTCGCGCCATCCTCTAGGGCCGCAGCTTGGGCAATGCTGCGGCGGCGCGGTGGTCCTGCTGACCGAGATCTTCGATGCCCCGGCGCTTGCGGCGCTTGAAGGGCGCGAGGTGATCGCGCGCGGCCCCGGTGACATGCCTCTGGCGGTGGCGCGGGTGCTGGACCGCGCGCGCGCGCAGGGCGCGCCGGTGACGCCGCGGCTGGTGCAGGGCTGGTTCATCGAACCGCTGGCCCGGCCCGGGCGCGACATCTGGATCTGGGGGGCGGGCCACGTGGGGCGCGCGCTGGTCTCGGTGCTGGCGCCGCTGCCGGACCTTGCGATCACCTGGGTCGACACCGGCCCGGCGCGGTTTCCCGACGATGTGCCCGGTGCGGTCACCGTGCTGTGCGCCGCCGACCCCGCGCGGCTGGTCCCGCATGCCCCCGCCGGGGCCGAACACCTGATCCTGACCTACAGCCACGAGATCGATTTTGCGCTGTGCCATGCCCTGCTTGGGCACGGGTTTCGCTGGGCGGGGCTGATCGGGTCGGATACGAAATGGGCACGGTTCCGGTCGCGGCTGGCGACGCTGGGTCATGAGGATGCCCAAATTGCGGGCATATGCTGCCCGATCGGGCGAAAACATCTTGGGAAACACCCGCAGGCCATTGCCATCGGTGTCGCGGCTCATCTACTCGATCACGAAAAACGGAGCGGTCTCGCGTGCCCGACACACTTCTCAGCATCCGGGGCCTGACCAAGGCCTATCCGGGGGTCGTCGCCAACGATGACGTCTCGTTCGATATCGCCCCGGGCGAGATCCACGCCCTGCTGGGCGAAAACGGCGCGGGCAAGTCGACGCTGGTCAAGATGATCTTTGGCCTGGTGAAACCCGACAAGGGCGAGATGCTGCTGCACGGGGCGCCCTATGCGCCGGCCCGGCCATCCGATGCGCGCCAGGCGGGCGTCGCGATGGTGTTCCAGCATTTCTCGTTGTTCGATGCGCTGAACGTGGCCGAAAATGTCGCGCTGGGGATGGAATCGCCGCCCCCCATGCGCGACCTTGCGCGCCGGATCCGCGCGGTGTCGCAGACCTACGGCTTGCCGCTGGATCCCTGGCGCATCGTCGGCACCCTGTCGGCGGGGGAACGCCAGCGGGTCGAGATCATCCGCTGCCTGCTGCAGAACCCGCGCCTGCTGATCATGGACGAGCCCACATCGGTGCTGACCCCGCAAGAGGTTTCGATCCTGTTCGAAACGCTTGCCAAGCTGAGGGCCGAGGGCACGTCGATCCTGTACATCTCGCACAAGCTGGAAGAAATCCGCACCCTGTGCGACGGCGCGACCATTCTGCGGCTGGGCCGCAACGTCGGCACCTGCACCCCGCGCGATGTCAGCGCGCGGCAGATGGCCGAGATGATGGTCGGGTCCAGCTTTGCCATGCCCGAACCCCGGGCCGGCGCCAAGGGCGAGGTGCTGCTGCGCTGCGACGGGCTGTCGATGCCCGCGCCGGGGCCTTTCGGAACGCCGTTGCGCGACGTCAGCTTCGAGGTGCGCGCCGGCGAGGTGCTGGGCATCGGGGGCGTCGCGGGCAACGGGCAGGACGAGCTGTTGATGGCGCTGTCGGGCGAGCGGCTGTCGCCCGCCGGGGCGCTTTGGTTCAAGGGGCGCGACATCGGCCGCGACGGGCCGACCGCGCGGCGCGCCGCAGGGGTGCTGACGGGCCCCGAGGAACGGCTTGGGCACGCCGCCGCCCCCGACATGACCCTGACCGAAAACGCCGTGCTGACGGCGGCGCGGCGCAAGGGGCTGGTGCGCGGGGGCTTCATCGACTGGGACGCGGCGCAGTCCTTTGCCGATCATGTCATTGCCCGCTACGACGTGCGCACGCCCGGCGCGGGCGTGGCGGCCCGGTCGCTGTCGGGCGGCAACCTTCAGAAATACGTGGTGGGCCGCGAGATCGAACAGGACCCGGATGTCTTCGTGGTCAACCAGCCGACCTGGGGCGTGGATGCCGCCGCCGCGGCGGCGATCCGGCAGGCGCTGCTGGACCTTGCCGCCAGGGGCGCGGCGATCATCTGCATCAGCCAGGACCTTGACGAATTGATGCAGATCTCGGATCGCTTCGCGGCCCTCAACGAGGGGCGCCTGTCGGCCGCGCATGTGGCCGCCGGTCTGAGCATCGAGCGGATCGGGCTGATGATGGGCGGCGCACATGACACGGAGGTCGCCCATGTTTGAACCGCAGGCGCCGGGCCGAAGAAATTTCAAACGAAATTTCTTCTTTGCGCGCAGGGCCAAGATTTTTCGTACGAAAAATCTTTGGGGGGCCACGCGATGATCCGGCTGGAAAAACGTCCGACGCCTTCGGGGTACTGGACGGCGCTCAGCCCGATCCTTGCGGTGGTGCTGACGATGCTGGTGGGCGGCGCGATGTTCTGGCTGCTGGGCAAGCCCCCGGTCGAAGCGATCCGCACCATCTTCTGGGACCCGCTGTTCCATCCGCAGTTCGCGGGCTATTCGCGCCCGCAGCTGCTGGTAAAGGCCGGCCCGCTGATCCTGATCGCCATCGGCCTGTCCATCGGGTTTCGCGCCGGGATCTGGAACATCGGCGCCGAAGGGCAATACATCATGGGCGCGGTCACGGGCGCGGCCGCGGGGCTTGCGTTCTACCCGTCGGATTCGGCGCTGCTGTTCCCGCTGATGGTGATCGCGGGCGCGCTTGGCGGCTGGGCCTGGGCGATGATCCCTGCCGTGCTCAAGACGAAACTTGGCACGAACGAGATCCTTGTGTCGCTGATGCTGGTCTATGTGGCCGAGAACATCCTTGCCTCGGCCTCGGCGGGGTGGCTGCGAAGCCCCGAGGGCATGGGCTTTCCCGGCTCGCGCAATTTCAAGCAATGGCCGGCGGCGTTCAACGACGAGCTGCTGGCGAACACCGGCCTGCACTGGGGCGTGGTCACCGCCTTCATCGCGGTGATCGCGGCCTATGTGATGATGGCCCGGCACATCCAGGGCTTCAACGTGCGGCTGACCGGCGCGGCCCCGCGCGCGGCGCGGTTTTCCGGGGTGAACCCGGCGCGGATCGTGTTCCTGTGCCTTGGGCTTTCGGGCATGCTGGCGGGCATGGCGGGGATGTTCGAGGTGACCGGCCCGGCGGGGCAGGTCAGCATCGACTTCGGCTCGGGTTACGGGTTCACCGCGATCATCGTCGCCTTCCTTGGGCGGCTCAACCCGATCGGCATCCTGGCCGCGGGGCTGTTGATGGCGCTGACCTATATCGGGGGCGAGCTTGCGCAGCTGATGCTTGGGCTGCCTGGCGCATCGATCCAGCTGTTCCAGGGGATGCTGCTGTTTTTCCTGCTGGCCACCGATGTCTTCACCAACTACCGCGTGCGCCTGGCACGCAGAGAGGTCGCCTGATGGATCCCGTCCTGCTTGTGGCGTCGATCATGGTGTCGGCCACGCCCATCCTGCTGGCCGCGCTTGGGGAAATGGTGGTCGAGAAATCCGGGGTGCTGAACCTTGGGGTCGAGGGCATGATGATCACCGGCGCGGTGATGGGCTTTGCCATCGCCGTCACATCGGGCTCGCCGCTGCTGGGCTTTGCCGGTGCGGCGGTGTCGGGGGCGGTGCTGTCGCTCGCCTTCGGGGTGCTGACGCAATACCTGCTGTCCAACCAGGTGGCGACGGGGCTGGGGCTGACGCTGGTGGGCCTTGGGCTGTCGGCGCTGATCGGGTCGAACTACGAAGGTCAGCGGGCGCCCGCGCTTGGCAAGCTGGACATCCCGCTGCTGGGTGACATCCCGGTGCTGGGGCGGATGCTGTTCGCGCATGACGTGATGGTCTATCTTAGCCTTGCGCTGGTCGCGGCGGTCTGGGCGTTCCTGCGATACACCCGCGCCGGGCTGATCCTGCGCGCGGTGGGCGAGGATCACGCATCGGCCCATGCGCTGGGTTACAAGGTGGTGCGCGTGCGCATGGCGGCGATCGCCTTTGGCGGGGCCTGCGCCGGGATGGGCGGGGCCTATGTGAGCCTGGTGCGCGTGCCGCAATGGACCGAAGGCATGACGGCGGGCGCCGGCTGGATCGCGCTGGCCATCGTGGTGTTCGCATCGTGGCGCGCGCTTGGCGTGCTGATCGGGGCGTACCTTTTCGGCGGCGTCACCGTCATTCAGCTGAACCTTCAGGCGGCGGGAACCACCGTGCCGGTCGAGCTATTGTCGATGTCGCCATACCTGATAACGATCATCGTGCTGGTGATCATCTCGGCCCGCGGGGTGCATGGCGCGCCCGGATCGCTGGGCCGGTCCTTCCACGCCTCGTCCTGAGGCAGACACAAGAAACGACAGGGAGACCCCAACATGAAACGCAGAACCCTTCTTGCCTCGGCCGCCGCGCTGAGCCTTGCCGCGGGCGGCGCCTTTGCCCAGGACGTGCCGAAGATCGGCTTCGTCTACGTCGGGCCGGTGAACGATGGCGGCTGGTCGCAGCACCACCACGAATCCGCGATGCAGATGAAAGAGCATTTCGGCGATCAGATCGAACTGGTCGAACAGGAATCCGTGCCCGAGGGCGCCGATGCCGAACGCGTTCTTACGCAGATGGCGCTGTCGGGCGCCGACCTGATCTTCACCACCTCGTTCGGGTACATGGACCCGACCATCAACGTGGCGGCGAAATTCCCCGACGTGAAATTCGAACATGCGACGGGCTACAAGACCGCCGACAACGTGTCGGCCTATTCGGCCCGCTTCTACGAGGGCCGCGCGATCACCGGCTACCTTGCCGGCGCCATGACCGAGACGAACAAGATCGGCTATATCGGGTCCTTTCCCATCCCCGAGGTCATTCGCGGCATCAACTCGTCCTACCTGCACGCGGCGCAGGCCAACCCGGATGTGGAAATCGCCGTGGTCTGGCTGAACACCTGGTTCGACCCGGCGAAAGAGGCGGACGCCACGCAAGCGCTGCTGGACCAGGGCGCCGACGTCGTGCTGGCGCATACCGATTCCACCGCGCCGCTGTCGGTGCTGGAAAAGGCCGGCGCCTATGGCTTTGGCCAGGCGGCGGACATGGCCGAATTCAAGCCGGCCCCGCGCATCTCGTCGATCATCGACGACTGGGCGCCCTATTACATCGAGCGGGTGCAGGCGGTGCTGGACGGCACATGGGAAAGCCACAACACCTGGCAGGGCATCGGTGACGGCATGGTCGGCATCGGCGAATTCACCGGCCCGATCCCCGAAGACGTGCTGGCCCATGTCACCCAGATGAAGGAAGACATCGCGTCGGGCGCCTATCACCCCTTTACCGGGCCGATCAACAAGCAGGACGGGTCGGCCTGGCTTGCCGAAGGCGAGGTGGCCGATGACGGCACGCTTGCGGGCATGGATTTCTATGTCGAAGGCGTGACGGGCGACATTCCGAACTGATCGGGCCAGGGATCTGATGGCACCGCCGGGGCTGCGCGCTCTGGCGGTGTCTGCTTTTCTGCGGGGTGCGTGGTGATCGAACGGGGCGGTGATCTGCCGGTGGCGTTGGTGCTGGGGGCGGCGGTCTGGCCGGGCGGTGCGCCGTCGCCCGCGCTGCGCCGGCGCGCGCTGGCCGGGGCGGGGCTGTGGCTGTCGGGACGGGTGCGCGCGGTGATGGGCTGCGGCGGCATGGGACGCCACGGCCCGGCCGAGGCCGATGTGATCGCGCAGCTTTGCCGCGAGGCGGGTGTGCCCGATCATGCGCTTCTGCGCGAGGACCGATCGCGCAGCACGTTGGAAAACATCCTTTTTGCGCGCCCGCTGCTTGCGTCGCTGGACGCGCGGTCGGTCATCATCGTGAGCGATTTTTACCATCTGCCGCGCGCCGGTCTGGTGGCCCGGCGGGCGGGACTGTGCGCCCGGGGCCATGCGGTGCCACTGAAAGGCGCGCGCCCCGGCGCACAGGCCAAGGCTGCGCTGCGCGAAATTCCCGCGTTTGGCTGGTACGCCCTGACGGGCAAGGGGCGTTAAAGCACGCCGATTTCCGCCAGCGCGCCGGCAAGTTCCGGGGGCAGGGCGTCTTCGTGCTGGCGACCCCGGGGCAGATCGGGCGGCGCATCCGAGGGCGCAAGATAGCGCCAGCCCTGGAACGGGCGCCGCTGCGCGGGGCTGACGCGCACAAGGTCCCGGTCAAGCACCATGGCGCAGCGTTCGATCCCGTCGGCGCCGGTCACCCGGTCAAGGCGCAGCACCCGCTGGCGGCACTGGATCAGGCCCTGGAACACCCAGTAGATGCTGCCGCCGTCCAGCACGTCGTTTGCCCGCTTGGGAAACATCCGCGTCACATGGCGGGGCAGGCCGTCATCCGTGCGCGCCTGCGCCGAGCCTTGCCAGGCGGCGAGTCCCTCGACGCTTTCGGTGCCGACGCTAAGCTTGATGAGATGGGTGGGGCTGGTCACGCGAATCCTCCGGTGGGCCGCATATATTGTAGGAAAGTGCGGCATGCTTTCAAGGGGTGGTAGGCGAAGCCGCCAGGCTGGCGCTGAATTGATGCGCCGAGGGGGTAGACGTGCTAGACTGGGGGCTTTATCAGGCACGTCTGCCATCTTGAGGAATCCGCTGCCATGAGCCGTTTCGCCGCCCCCATCGCCGAACAGATCTGGGACATGAAATACCGTTTCAAGGATGCCGGGGGTGCGCCCCTCGACGTCACTGTCGAAGACACGTGGCGCCGAATCGCGCGCGACATGGCGTCGGTCGAATCCGACCCGGCGACGTGGGAAGACCGGTTCTACGCCGCGCTTGAGGATTTCCGTTATCTGCCCGCCGGGCGCATCACCGCCGGTGCCGGCACGGCGCGGTCGGTCACGCTGTTCAACTGCTTCGTGATGGGCACGATCCCCGACAGCATGGGCGGCATCTTCGACATGCTCAAGGAAGCCGCGCTGACCATGCAGCAGGGCGGGGGCATCGGTTATGATTTCTCGACCATCCGGCCCAAGGGCGCGCCGGTGGCCGGGGTTGCCGCCGATGCGTCGGGGCCGCTGTCGTTCATGGATGTGTGGGACGCCATGTGCCGCACGATC
>CAXICP010000158.1:0-7371 GCA_964022595.1 uncultured Salipiger sp. | reverse complement strand
GGGCGCGCGGGGGGCTATGAATCCGACGGGGTGCGCTTTGGCGGGCTGCCCGGCGCCATCCCGCGCGAGCTGGGCTGCGCGCGCTGCCACGGCGAGGACGGGCTGGGCCGCGACGGCACCGCCCCCAAGCTGGCCGGGCAATCCGAGCAATGGCTGGTGCGCGCGCTAGGCGCCTATGCGCAGGGCCACCGCGAAAGCGGCTTCATGGAACCGCTGGCCGCGCCGCTGGGGGACGAGGCCATCGCTGCGATCGCCGCGCGCTACGCCGGAATGGGGGGCGCCTGGCAGGGCAGGGCGCTGCCCCTTGGCGACGCCGAGCGCGGTCGCACGCTGGCGCGCCAGGGCGATGAACACGACGACATCGCCAGCTGCATGTCCTGTCACGGCGAGAACCGGCGCGCCGACACGCCGCGCATCAACGGGCAGGATGGCTACTGGATCGTCAACTGGCTGCACATGTACCGCGACGGGCCGGTGCCGGTCACGCCGCGCGCCCACCTGATGGCGGCGGCGGCAGGCAAGCTGAGCGATCAGGACATCCTGGATCTTGCCGCCTGGTTCGCGCAGGCGGGCGGGCAATCGCAGGGCGCATCGGCGCCGGACCCGGTTCAGTAGCCCCAAAAAGCATCGGCTGCCCGGAAAAACGGCGCTTGGCGGTCCGCGACCCCTTGCCGCCGCGAAAGCCATGCGCAACATCCCTGCAACCAGACAGGAACCGACAGGGACATAACCGATGAAATCCTTTCTTCTTTCGCTGACGGCGGCGGCACTGATGGCCGCGCCCGCCCTTGCCCAGGACTTCGTGGCCCGGGTCGGCCACCTGGAAAGCACCGCGCAAAGCCGCCACATCCACCTGGAAAAGGTCGCCGCGCTGGTGTCCGAACGCACCGGCGGCGCCGTGGAATTCCAGATCTTTCCGCAGGGCCAGCTGGGCAACCAGCGCCAGATGACCGAAGGCGTGCAGCTGGGCACGCTTGAGGCGACGGTGTCGCCGGCGGCCTTTCTGGGCGGGTTCAACCCGCTGGTGTCGGTGCTGGATATTCCCTACCTGATCCCGGGCGATACAGACGCCGCCGCCGCGCTGCGCGACGGGCCCTTCGGGCAGGCGCTGCTGGACAGCTTTGCCGACAAGGGGCTGGTGGCGATCGAGCTGTGGCCCAACGGCACCAAGCAGTTCACGTCGAACCAGCCGCTGGACAGCCTTGAGGATTTCGTCGGCCAGAAGTTCCGCGTCATGGACAGTTCGATCCTGATCGAACAGTTCAACGCGCTTGGGGCGTCGGCCATCGCGCTGCCGTTCGGCGAGCTTTACACATCGCTTCAGACCGGCGTGGTCGACGGCGAGGAAAACCCCGCCGACACCATCCGCGCGATGAAATTCTACGAGGTGCAGGATTACATGGTGGTCAGCGATCACGGCGCCATGGAAGACGTGGTGCTGTTCAACCCGATGTTCTGGGACAGCCTGCCGGATGACTACAAGACCGTCATCACCGATGCCTTCGCCGAGGTCATCCCCGAGCTGACCGCCCACAAGGCCGATGCGGTGGCCGCCGCGCTTGGCACCATCGAAGAGGCGGGCACCAACGTACGCATCGCCGGCGCCGATGAACGCGCCACCCTGCGCGAGGTGATGTTCCAGCCCGCCGCCGCCGCCTATATCGCCCGCACCGGCGAGGCCGGGCAGGCCCTGCTGGACATCTACGCGGCGCAATAGGTCGATGATCGCGCTGGTCTGGCTGCGCCGCGTGGAACGCGCGGCGCTGGTGATCCTGTTCCTGTCGATGGTGGTGCTGTACTGCGGATCGGTCGTTGCGCGCGAGATCGGCGGCACGGTCGCATCCGGCTTTGCCTGGATCGAAGAGGCGGTGCGGATGATGAACCTGTTCCTGGTGTTCCTTGCGCTGGGGCTGGCGCTGGAACGGGGCAAGCACGTGGGCATCCATTCGCTGCGCGGGCATCTGCCGGCGGGGGCGGTGACGGCGCTGTGCCGCTGCATCGACGCGGTGGGGCTGGGGTTCTGCCTGTATGTGGCGTGGCTGGCGGTGGGGCTTGTGCAATTCGTTCTGAAGACGGGGCAAAGCTCGCCCACGCTGGGGGTGCCCATGGGGCTGATCTATCTTGCGCCGGTGATCGGCTTTTCGCTGCTGGGCCTGCGATACGGGCTTAGCCTGCTGGGCGTGATCGACCGTTTTCCGGCGCAGCCGTCATGAGCTTTGCCATCGTCGCCCTGCTGGCCGTCGCCCTTCTGGGGCTGGGGTTCGAAATGCTGCTGGTGCTGGGCGTGCCCGCGCTGGTGTGGAAGGAACTGGAACAGGCGCGCCTGCCCGATGCGGCGGTGGTGCAGAAGATCGTGGGGGGCATCGATCATTCGACGCTGCTGGCGATCCCGTTCTTCATCTTTGCCGCGCATCTGATGGGCTCGGGGCAGATCGCCCGGCAGCTGGTGGGCGTGGTCAAGGCGCTGGTGGGGCACACGCGCGGGGGCATCGGCCACGTGGTGGTGGGCGGGTCCATGGCGTTCGGTTCGGTGTCGGGGTCGGCCCCGGCGACGGTGGCCGCCATGGGGCGCATGGCCTATCCCGAAATGCGCGCTGCCGGCTGGTCGGACCGCTTTTCGCTGGGCCTGCTGGTGGCAAGCGCGGAAACCGCGCTGCTGATCCCGCCGTCGATCACGCTGATCATCTATGGCTGGATCACCGGCACGTCGATTTCGCGGCTGTTCGCGGGCGGGCTTGCGGTGGGCCTGGTGCTGGGGCTGGCCTTTGCGGCGCTGGTCAGCTGGCAGGCCCGGCGCGAAGGCGTCACGTCGGCGCCGCGCCTTGGCTGGGGCGCACGGGCGCGCGCGGCCTGGGATGCGAAATGGGCGCTGGGAATGCCGGTCATCATCCTGGGGGGGATCTATTCGGGGGTCATCACCCCGACCGAGGCGGCGGCGGTCAGCGTGGTCTATGCCATCGTGGTGGAAATGGCGGTGCTGCGCAGCCTTGATCTGCGCGGGCTGGCGCGCATCACCGAGGACAGCGCCATCGCCACCGCCGTGATCTTCGTGCTGCTGGCGGTGGGCGGGCTTATCAGCTTCTTCGTGACGCTGGCGCAGATCCCCACCACCATCATCGCGCTGCTGGACAGCGCCGAGGCGGGGCGCATCGGCTTTCTGCTGGCGGTGAACGTCTGCTTCCTTGTGGCGGGGATGTTCATCGATCCCAATTCCACGCTGCTGGTGCTGGTGCCGCCGCTTTACCCGGTTGCGCTGAGCTTTGGCATCGACCCGGTGCAGTTCGGCATGATCGTGACGCTGAACGTGTGCATCGGGATGATCACGCCGCCCTTTGGCCTGGATATCTTCGTGGCCAGTTCGACGCTGGACAAGCCGGTGGCGCAGATCATTTCCGGGGTCTGGCCCTTTGTGGCGGTGAACATCGCGGTTCTGGCGGTCATCACCTATGTTCCGCAGGTGTCGCTGATCGTGCCGCGGCTGATCTTCGGCTGATCGCGCCCGCCGCGATGCTGCGGGCGCACAGGAACCTTCCGGCCCCTGCGGCGTTACGATCAGTGCGCGCAAGACAGCGGGCACGTCATAGTTTCACCGGTTTCGGAAATCCTCATCATGTTCGACGTCACCCGCAAGGCCGACCCGCGAGAGGTATCGTTCGACATCTCCGCCGGCCGCCCCGATCGCCTCGGGGCCCGCCCCGACCCCGAGGGCACCAATTTCGCCCTGTTTTCCGACCATGCCGAAAAGGTCGAGCTGTGCCTTTTCGACGATGAGGGCACGGCCGAGCTGGCGCGCCTTGAACTGCCCCGCTCGGAAGGCGGGGTGTGGTACGGGTACCTGCCCGGCATCGCGCCGGGGCAGGCCTATGGCTACCGCGTTCACGGCCCGCACGACCCCGAAAACGGCCACCGCTTCAACCCCAACAAGCTGTTGCTGGACCCCTACGCCATGGCGATGCGCGGGCAGCTGGCCTGGGATGACGCGCTGTTCGGCTACCCGGTGGGCGAGTCCGATCTGAAGATCGACGAGCGCGACAGCGCCCCCTTCATGCCCAAGGCCGTGGTCGCCGACCCCGATTTCGACTGGGAGGCCGAGCAGATGCCGCGCCACCCCTGGGAAAAGACGGTGATCTACGAAGCCCACGCCAAGGGGCTGACCATGCGCCACCCCGGCGTGGTGCAGGCCGACCGGGGCACGTTCAAGGCGCTGGCGTCCGATCCGATCCTGGAACACCTGCAAAAGCTGGGCGTGACCGCGATCGAACTGCTGCCGATCCACGCCATGGCGCAGGACCGTTACCTGGTGGACCAGGATCTGCGCAACTACTGGGGCTACAACACGCTGGGCTTTTTCGCCCCCAACCGCACCTATCTTGCGGGCGAGGACGTGCGCGAGGTGCGCACCGCCGTGAAACGCTTTCACGACGCGGGCATCGAGGTCATCCTGGACGTGGTCTACAACCACACCGCCGAGGGCAACGAGCTGGGCCCGACCCTGTCGTTCCGGGGCATCGACAACGCGTCCTACTACCTGCTGGCCGAAGACCAGCGCCATTGCTTTGACACCACCGGCTGCGGCAACACGCTGAACGTGGCGCACCCGATGGTGCTGCGCATGGTGATGGACAGCCTGCGTTACTGGGTCGAGGTCTGCCACGTGGACGGCTTCCGTTTCGATCTTGCATCGACGCTGGGGCGCGAACCGGCGGGCTTTGAACGCGAGGGCAGCTTTTTCAGCGCCATGCGTCAGGACCCGGTGCTGAGCCAAGTCAAGCTGATCGCCGAACCCTGGGACATCGGCGACGAAGGCTACCAGGTCGGCGGCTTTCCCTGGCCGTTCCGCGAATGGAACGACAAGTTCCGCGACGACACCCGCGCCTTCTGGCGGCGCGATCCGGGCAAGACCGGGCGCATCGCGCAGCGGCTCATGGGCAGCCCGACGCAGTTCGACCATTCGCGCCGGCCGGCCACCAGCTCGGTCAACTTCGTGGCGGCGCATGACGGCTTCACCCTGTGGGATACGCTTAGCTATAACGAAAAGCACAACGAGGCGAATGGCGAAGACAACCGCGACGGGCACGACCACAACCTGTCCGACAACATGGGCGTCGAAGGGCCGACCGATGATGCGCATGTGATCGACGCGCGCCTGCGCCGCGCCAAGGCGATGCTGGCCACGCTGTTCACCAGCCACGGCGTGCCGATGCTGCTGGCCGGCGACGAGCTGGGCCAAAGCCAGCAGGGCAACAACAACGCCTATTGCCAGGACAACGAGATCGGCTGGATCGACTGGGACGCCGCGCGCCCCGAACTGACGCAGGCGGTGGCCGACATGATCGCCCTGCGCCAGGACTGGGCCGGGCACCTGGCGCCGAACGGCTTCTGGCCGCGCCCCGAGGCCACCGAAAGCCAGTGGCTGCACCCCGAGGGTCGCGAGATGAGCGAAGACGACTGGAACGACGAGCTGCTGCGCGTCACCGGGCTTTTGCACAGCCGCGACGATTGTCCCGACCTGCTGATCGTGGTCAACGCGATGGATGATTGCGACTTTGCGCTGCCCCCGGGCGAATGGCGGCGCTGCCTTGACAGCGCGCTGGACCCGGTGATCTGCGACGAGGCCGCATCGGGCACCGTCACCGTGTCCGGGCAGGCGGTCAGCGTTTTCCGCAACGGAGATCCCGCAGAATGACCGAACGGACCTGGGGCGCGCAGCCTCTTGGAAACGGGCGCTGGGGCTTTGGAATCTGGGCCCCGGCGGCCGGTTCCGTGGCGCTGGTGCTGGACGGGCGCGAAACGCCGATGGCGGGCGCGGATGGCTGGTGGTCGGTGCAGACCGACGCGGCGCCCGGCCTTGAATACATGTTCCGCATCGACGGCACGGACCGTCCCGACCCGGCCAGCCGCGCGCAGGCGGGCGGGGTCGACGGGCCTTCGGTGACGGTGGATGCGCAGGGCTTCGACTGGGGGGCGGGCTGGTCCGGCCGCCCCTTCGACGAGGCGGTGATCTTGGAAATCCACGTGGGCAGCTTCACCCCCGAGGGCACCTTTGCCGCCGCCGCCCGGCGCCTGCCGGAACTGGCGGCGCTTGGCATCACCATGATCGAACTGATGCCCGTGTCGCAGTTTCACGGCCGCTGGGGCTGGGGTCATGACGGGGTGCTGACGCGCGCGCCGCACCCGGCTTACGGCTCGCCCGATGACATGCGCGCCTTCGTGCGCGCGGCGCAGGAAAACGGGCTTTGCGTGGTGCTGGACCTGGTGATGAACCACTTCGGCCCGTTCGGGAATTACATCCCGTCCTATGCGCCCGATTTCTATTCCAGGGTGCCCACGCCCTGGGGCGACGGCATCGCGTTCGAACGCGCGCAGGTGCGTGATTTCTTCCGGCAGGCGGCGCTTGGCTGGCTGGATGAATACCGGCTGGACGGGTTCCGGCTGGACGCGGTGCACCAGATCCGCGACGGCTCCGAGCAGCATTTCATGCATGAATTGCTGCATGACATCCACGCCGCCGACCGGGGCCGCCCCATCCACCTGATCTGCGAGGATGAACGCAACCTGCCCGATCTGCGCGATGCGGGATATGATGCGGAATGGAACGACGACTGGCACAACGTGCTGCATGTGGCGCTGACCGGCGAGCGTCAGGGCTATTACGAACGCCACGCGGATGACCCCTTTGCCGATCTTGCCCATGCCATGGCGCGCGGCCAGGCGGACGAGGGGCAGCACAAGGGCGATCACGGCGCGCGCGGGGCCCCCGCGGCGCATCTGCCCTGGACCGCCTTCGTCAATTCCAACCACACCCATGACCAGATCGGCAACCGCCCCCATGGCGACCGGCTGCTGACGCTGGTGGGCGATGACGTGGGGCGGGTGATCCACGCGGCGCTGCTGCTGATGCCCTTTACCCCCATGCTTTTCCAGGGCGAGGAAATCGGCAGCACAGCGCCCTTTCCGTTCTTTTGCGACCCGCCGGACGATGCCATGCGCGACGCCGTGCGCAAGGGCCGGCGCAAGGAGCTGGGCGCGCTTGGCTACGATCTGTCCGACATGCCCGACCCCTGCGGGCCGACCGCCATGGACATGGCCTGCCCCTATCCGCCCGCCGATGCCGGGCGCGCCGAAAGCTGGCGCGCGCTGACCGGCGATCTGCTGGCGCTGCGCCGCGCGCGGGTGGTGCCCCTGGTGCGGTCGGGCGACACCGGCGCGGGCGAGGTGTCGCGCCCGTCGCCGCGCGCCTTCCGGGCCCGCTGGGGCTTTGTCGGGGGGGCGATCGAGATGGATCTCGCGCTTGGTACCCCCGTGGGCGAGGCGCTGGACAACGCAGATTTCACCCTTGGGGACACGCGCACCGACCCCTTTGCCATTGCC
>CAXICP010000157.1:0-7385 GCA_964022595.1 uncultured Salipiger sp. | reverse complement strand
CGCTGGATCGTCGATCCGCTGGACGGCACCACCAACTTCCTGCACGGCATGCCGCATTGGGCGATTTCCATCGCGCTGGAACACAAGGGGCAGATCGTCGCCGGCGTGGTCTATGACGCCGCCAAGGACGAGATGTTCTATGCCGAAAAGGGCACCGGCGCCTGGCTGAACGACTCGCGCCGCCTGCGCGTTTCGGGCCGCACGCGGATGATCGAGGCGGTCTTTGCCACGGGCATTCCCTTTGCCGCGAAGCGCACGCTGCCCGCGATGCTTCAGGATCTGGGCCGGCTGATGCCCGAATGCGCCGGCGTGCGGCGCTGGGGCGCGGCCTCGCTGGATCTGGCATATGTGGCGGCCGGGCGCTACGATGGCTACTGGGAACGCGAACTGAACCTGTGGGACGTGGCCGCCGGCTACCTGATCGCGCAAGAGGCCGGCGCGCTGATCGAAGGCATCCGCCCCGATCAGGACCCGCTGGAATCCGGCTCGATCCTGTGCGCGAACAATTCCATCTACACCAGCTTTTCCAAGACCATCCGCGGCGCGTGATCGCGCCGCGCTAGCGGTCCGAAGGGTGGTTCACCCCGTCGTTCCAGACGATGGGTTCGTGATCGGCCGGGTTCACCCCGTCGATGGCGCCCATGTTGACGCCGTATTCGTTCGGGTTCGACCGGCGCCGGTGGTACATGTAGATGCCGCAGACAGAACAGAAGTGATGGCGCGCGGTGCCGGTGCCGAACTGGTACAGCGTCAGCTTGTCGGCGCCGCGCACCACCTCGACCCCGTCCAGCGGGGCGCTTACGGCCGGCACCGCCCGGCGGCGGCAATAGGAACAATCGCAACGCCGCGCGCTGCGCAGCCCGTCGCTTAGCGTCACCTTCAGCTCGACCGCGCCGCAATGGCAGCTTGCCCTGACCGGTTGCATCATCGCTTGCGTCCTACCTTGGGAATGCGGGTGGTTTCGGCCACATGGGCCACGGGGTGGGGCGGGTGCCCGTGCGTGCGGCGCCAGAAGGCGGGGCCGCCCCGGCGCAGCCAGGCGGGCAGGATCAGCGCGACCCCGGCAAGGAACCCCCCAAGGTGCGCCCAGTAGGCCACGCCCCCGCCATCGCCCTGCGCGCCCATCCCGCCAAAGACCTGCAGCGCGAACCAGACCGCCAGCATCAGCCAGGCGGGCACGGGCAGCACCTTGAAGATGATGATCAGGATCACAAGGATATCGACCCGCGCGCGCGGGAACAGCAGAAGGTATCCGCCCATCACCCCGGCGATCGCGCCCGACGCGCCCACCGTCGGCACGGGCGAAAGGGGCTGCGCGATATACTGCGCAAGCGCGGCGATGATGCCGCAGCCAAGGTAGAAGCCAAGATAGCGCAGGTGGCCCAGCTCGTCCTCGATATTGTCGCCGAAGATGTACAGAAACAGCATGTTGCCGGCCAGGTGCATCCACCCTCCGTGCAGGAACATCGACGTGACGATGCCGCCGAAACCCTGCCCTTCGGAAATCAGCGCGGGGATGAGCGCCCAGTCGAAGAAAAAGGCATTGATCGCGCGCGGGTCGCGAAACAGCCCCCAATAGCTGAGAAACACCGCGATGTTCACCGCGATCAGCAGATAGGTGACATAGGGCGTTCTGCCGGACGGGTTGTGATCGCGGATCGGAAACATGTGCGGACAGTGGCGCGCTGGCGCGCCGCGTCAAGCGCCATCGTGCCCGCACCGCCGCCGGGGCGGTGCGGGCGACGCCGGTCACATGTGCCCGCCCAGCAGCGCCGCGTTGCCGCCCGATGCGGTGGTGTCGATGCACACGTGCCGCTCGGCGCGGGCATGGCCCTTGTCCGGCGCCCCGGTGATCAGCGCAAGGATCGGCCCGTCGCGCCGGGACAGTGCGGTGCGGTAGGCGCGCGCGCTTTCGTCGTCGCCCCACCACAGCGCGGCGGAAAAGCCGCCCAGCTGCGCCAGCATCCCGGGGGGCACCTTGCCCTGCGCGCAGACGGCGATGCCGCCACGCTGGCGCACCGCGTCCGCCTGCGCGGCGGCGCAATCGGACCCCGGCCCAAGGCACAGCACCGGGGCGCGGGCGTGGGTCGTGTACTGGTTCGCCTCGCCCGTGGGGCCGGGAAGCTCGACCGTGGCGGGCTGCGGCGCCTTGCCCGCCGCCGCGATCGCCGCTTCAAGGCGCGCCGCAAGTTCGGTGGTGGACCATTCGCCCGCCGGGGCAGGGGCGGGATGGGCGCGGAACCGATCGCAGTAAAGCGGCCCGCCCGCCTTGGGGCCGGTGCCGGAAAGCCCTTCGCCGCCGAAGGGTTGGCTGCCGACGATGGCACCGATCTGGTTGCGGTTGACGTACAGGTTGCCCGCCGCGATCCGCTCGGTCACATGCTGCACGCGATCATCGATCCGGGTCTGCAACCCGAAGGTCAGCCCGTAGCCGGTGGCGTTGATGTTGTCGATCACCTTGTCCAGCTCGTCGGCGCGAAAGGTCGCCACATGCAGCACCGGGCCAAAGATTTCGCGCTTGAGCGCGGCGATGCCGCTGACCCGGATCATCGCGGGGGCGATGAAATGGCCGGATGCGGGCACGGGGATCTCGTGCAGCAGATCGCCGCGCGCGCGGGCGCTGTCCACATGGGCCTTGATGCCGTCATGGGCTTCGGCGTCGATCACCGGGCCAAGATCGGTCGAAAGCTTCCACGGCTGGCCGGGCACCAGCGCATCCATCGCGCCGCTCAGCATCTTGATGACATGGGGCGCGATGTCCTGCTGCTCGTGCGGGAACCGCAGCGCTGAACAGCGCTGACCGGCGGAATGGAAGGCGGATTCCACCACCGCGCGCACCGCCTGTTCGGGCAGGGCGGTGCTGTCGACGATCATCGCGTTCAGCCCGCCGGTTTCCGCGATCAACGGGCTGCCGGGGGCAAGGTGGCGGGCGATGGACGCGTGGATGATCTGCGCCGTTTCCGTCGATCCGGTAAACGCCACGCCCCCCACCTGCGGGGCCGAGGTCAGCGCCGCGCCCACGTCCCCGGCGCCCGGCAGCAGTTGCAGGGCAGTGGCCGGCACGCCCGCCTCGTGCAGCAGCCGCGTGGCAAGGCAGGCCACGAGCGAGGTCTGCTCCGCCGGCTTGGCCAGCACCGCGTTGCCGGTGGCCAGCGCCGCCGAGATCTGCCCGGTGAAGATCGCCAGCGGGAAGTTCCAGGGCGAGATGCAGGCAAAGACGCCCCGCGCGTCGGCCACGCCTTCATCGCGCGCGCGGGCGGCGTAGTAGCGCAGGAAATCCACCGCCTCGCGCAGTTCGGCCACCGCGTCGCGCAGGGTCTTGCCGGCTTCGCGGTGCAGCAGGGCGAAGATTTCGCCGAAATGCGCCTCGAATAGATCGGCGGCGGCATTCAGGATGCGCGCGCGTTCGTCGTTGGGGGCGGCCCAGACCTGCGCGGCTTCGGCGGCGGCGCGCACGGTCTGGGCGCTGGCCCACGTGATGGTGCCGACCGTGTCCTGCGCATCGGCGGGGTTGATGACCGTGGCGGTGGCGCCGGTTTCGGCATCGGTTGCGATTAGCGGGCCGCCCTGCCACTGATGCGCCCGGAACGGGGCGCGGGCGCTGTCGATCCGCGCCAACGTGGGACGGTGGGTCAGATCGAAGCCCTGGCTGTTGGCGCGCTCGGGCAGGAACAAATCGGTGCCCCGCGCCAGCGGCCGGGCCTGTGCCCCCGCAAAGGGATCGGCGGCGACGGTTTCGGGCGCGACGTCCTCATCCACGATCTGGTTCACGAAGGACGAATTCGCGCCGTTTTCCAGCAGCCGCCGCACGAGGTAGGCCAGCAGGTCCGCATGGGCGCCCACGGGGGCGTAGATGCGGCAGCGGGTGCCGGATTTCTTGACGATTCCATGCAGCGTCTCGCCCATCCCGTGCAGCCGCTGGAATTCGAAGGCGGTGTGGGGCAGGCGCGCCTCTTCGGCCATGTGCAGCACGGCGGCGACGGTGTGGGCGTTATGCGTGGCGAACTGCGGGTAGATGCGATCCGTCATGCCCAGCAGCTTGCGGGCGTTGGCGATGTAGGACACATCGGTGTTGGCCTTGCTGGTGAAAACCGGAAAGCCGGGCAGCCCCTCGACCTGGGCGCGCTTGATCTCGGTGTCCCAGTAGGCGCCCTTGACCAGGCGGACCATGATGCGCCGGTCATGCGCGCCGGCCAGCGCATGCAGCCAGTCGATGGTTTCCGCCGCGCGCAGCCCGTAGGCCTGCACAACCACGCCGAAACCGTCCCATCCCGCAAGAGAGGGCGAGCCAAGCGCCGCGCCGATCACGTCCAGCGACAGGGACAGGCGATCGGCTTCCTCGGCGTCGATGTTCAGCCCGATGCCCGCCGCGCTGGCCTGTTCGCACAGCGCCACCAGCCGGGGAACAAGCACCTGCATGACGGCGTCGCCCTGCGCTTCCTCGTAGCGGGCGAACAGCGCCGACAGCTTGACCGAAATGCCGGGGTTCGATGCGATATCCTCATGCCGGGCGGCCTTGGCAATGGCGGCGATGGCCTTGGAATAGGCATCGAAATAGCGCAGCGCGTCGCCTTCGGTGCGCGCGGCCTCGCCCAGCATGTCATAGCTGTAGGTATACCCCTTGGCTTCCATGGCAGCGCCGCGTTTCATTGCCTTTTCAATGGTTTCGCCCAGAACGAACTGCGATCCCATCTCTTTCATGGCGCGCCCGACGGCGGTGCGGATCACCGGCTCGCCCAGGCGCTTGACGGCGGCGCGCAGATGCCCGGCGGGGCCGGGGCGCGCGGACGGATCCAGCACGCGCCCGGTCAGCATCAGCGCCCAGGTCGATGCGTTTACCAGCGGCGAGGATGACCGGCCCATGTGCCGCCCCCAGTTGGACGGCGCGATCTTGTCTTCGATCAGCGCATCGATGGTCTGATCGTCGGGCACCCGCAACAGCGCCTCGGCCAGACACATCAGCGCGATCCCCTCGTCGGTGGACAGCCCGTATTCGGCCAGGAACACTTCCATCAGGCCGGGGCGGGTGCTGCCCCTGATGTCGCGCACAAGCTGCGCGGCGCGCTGGCCGATCTGCGCGCGCGCCTCGGGCGGCAGCGCGGCGATGTCGCGCAGGCGCGCCACCGTCTTTGCTTCGGGCGCATACATGTTCAGGTCGATCAGCGGGCGGATTTCGGGGGCAATGTCACGCGGCATGTCTTGTCCTCGGTGATTTTCGCCATCATACATCGGTAGCGGAAGTCGTTTCGACTTAATGAGTGTCTGGGGCGCATCTTTTCGCCCGAAAAGCGGGGTGAATGCGATGCAACACGAAACCGAAGAGTTCGACCGTTTCGACCGGTCGATACTGACCACCCTGGCCTCTAGCGGACGAATCTCGATCACCGAACTTGCCCGGCGCATCGGTTTGTCCAAAAGCCCCACGCAGGCGCGCCTGCGCCGGCTAGAGGATATGGGGGTGATCCGGGGGTACCGCGCGATCCTTGACCCGATCCGGCTGGGGCTGGACCATGTCGCTTTTGTCGAGGTGCGCATGCTTGACACGCGCGAAGCCTCGCTTGAAGCGTTCAACGCCGCGGTCAGCCAGGTGCCCGAAATCGAACAGGTTCACCTGATCGCGGGCAATTTCGACTATCTGCTCAAGGTGCGCACCGCCGACATGCGCAGCTATCGCCGGGTGCTGGCGGAAAAGATTTCGACCCTGCCGCATGTGTCGACGACATCGACCTATGTGGCGATGCAGGCGGTCAAGGAAGCCGGCATCGCCCCCGAAACGGCGGACTGACCCGGCGGCGGATTGTTCTTTGCCACGCCGCCCGCTAGAACCCTGCCGGGGCCCCTGCGGCCCCGGTCAGGATGCGGGCGTGGTGGAACGGTAGACACAAGCGACTTAAAATCGCTAGAGCCTGGCTCGTGCGGGTTCGAATCCCGCCGCCCGCACCACCTGACAGCGCCAAAGCGGCGCGCGCCTAGCGTTCGATGAACATCCCGCTGCGCGCATAGTCTTCTTCCTGTGCATCGGCTGGACGCGGCGTTTCCTGCTTGCCCGGGTCATAGGCATATTTCCGCGTCAGATAGGACGCCTGCGTCATCGCCTGGACAAGATCCGCGATGGCATCGTCCGCGCGGTCGATCGTGCGCGACAGGGCGGCATCGTCCTGCACCCGCACCGCTTCGCGGAGTTCATCGCGAAGCACGGCAAGGCGCGCGGTCGGCTTGGTGATAGCGTAAAGCTCGATGACCCTGTCCACCGAAATCGCCGCGTGACCGCCGGCCTCGGCGCGGACCATCTCGGATTCGATGTTGGGCCAGAAGCGCGAGGTGTAAAGCGGCTTGGGCTGGCGGTGATACCAGGGTTCCGTGCGCGCGATCGACGATGAAACGGCGTTGTGCAGTTTCCACAAGAAGATGCGCAGCCCGCCGGGCGCGAAGACGGTCGAAAGCTTCTGATCCAGCGTGATGGCGGTGTCGTGCTGTTCGTCCCCGCGCCCAAGCAGCAGGAATTCGACCGGGTACATGTCGATTTCGCGGTTGCGGATCACGTAGCGGTTCAGGTGGTAGCGGCAGTAGGGGCAGGGGTACATCGCCGCAAAGCTGCGAAAGAACGCGACGAACCGGTCCAGCGCGGCCTGCCGGTCGGCGGGCGGCATCTGTTCGACAAGCTCGGCCGAGCCATGCAGCAGGCCCCAGACGGCGGGGCCGATGTAATAGGGAAAGCTTAGCCGCATATCGGCCCGCTCGACGTCGCTGCGCCCCAGAGGAACATCGACAAAGGCCACGTATTCGCTGAGAAAGCCGCTGTCGCGCCCGAATTCCGCGCGCTCGCGCAGTTTCTCGGCGCCGGTCAGGTAAGGCGCGGTCAGGGTCCAGGCCTGTTGCAGCATCTGTTTGACCGGTGGGGAACACCCGGCAAACCCGTCGCGCAGATCGGTGGCGAAACGGTTGAAAACGCCCTGTGACGCAAGGTTCGCGTGCCAGTCATCCAGTTCCCGCTCGGTCGTGTTGCGGGCGCGGTGCAGATCCTCGGGGCCGGTCAGGGACGCGCACAGCAAAAGCTGCGGCATGAAGTCTTCGTACCAGAAGCGCGTGGGCATGATCGCCCCATCAAGCCGGGAATCCGAGGCGGTCAGGATGACGCGGTTCCAGCTGTCCAGGTAGTTGGCCCCGGCGCCGGTCGCGGTTTCCACCGCAGGCGCACGGTGGGTTTCGCGGCGCAGCTCGTCATGGCGCAGGCGGTTGATCTCATGCCGGTCCAGCGCATCGGCGCCGGCCTGATCAATGGTCAATCCGTGCAGGCGCAGGGTCAGGATGAATTCCATCACCGCGCGGCCCAGCCGCTGACGCCCGGCAAGCCCGTCGCGTTCGCGCGTGATCAGGCCCTGCGC
>CAXICP010000156.1:0-7403 GCA_964022595.1 uncultured Salipiger sp. | reverse complement strand
CTGCCGGTCGAAGACGAGCCCGCCCTGCTGGATCTAGCCGCCGAAACGCTTCGCG
Source organism: uncultured Salipiger sp. (assembly GCA_964022595.1). Taxonomy (GTDB): domain Bacteria; phylum Pseudomonadota; class Alphaproteobacteria; order Rhodobacterales; family Rhodobacteraceae; genus Salipiger. The sequence goes on along the minus strand of CAXICP010000156.1, from coordinate 7,348 downwards.
CGCTCGGATATGCCGTGACCACCGCCCGCACCGGTGACACGGCCCTGCAAATGCTACGCGACGAAGAACCGGTCGACCTGCTGCTGAGCGACGTGGTGATGCCGGGGCAACTGGACGGGATCGGGCTTGCCCGGGCCGCGCGCGACCTGCACCCGGCGCTGCCGGTTGTGTTCATGTCCGGCTATACCGGCGCGGTGCGCGGCAAGGACCTTGCCGAACTTGGGGTGGTCCTGCGCAAGCCCTGCGCCCCCGAGGATCTGGCCCGCGCCATCCGCGCCCAGCTGGACCTGACCGCCTAGCCCCGCGACCCTGCCCCCCATTTCAGCCCGGAACGCGCGGCCAGACAGGTCTGCGCGCCGCGCTGGCTTGCGCCAACGAACGGCGGCTTTGGCGGGCAATCCGTGGGGCGCGGCGGACCCGACGGCACCCTTCGAAAATTGCCGATTCGCCCAGTTGGGTAGACTTGTCAGGGATTCCTTAAATCTCGGCAAATTTCGCACCGGTAGGCTTGTGGGGAACGCCAGGAAACGGCCGAACCACCTCTTTTCATCCCCCGCGGACCACCTCCGCAGGGGGCACGACAAGTGTTGCCTTCGCGCTGTTCCTCACCCCTATCGCGGAACGGACCCTTGCCGGATTTCATCGCCCCGGAACTTGAATTCCTCACGATCCCGACGCGGATCGAAAGTGGCGGACTGCTGACGCTGTCCGCCGGTGCCAGCGACTCCGAATCGGGCATCGCCCAGGTGGTGGTGTCGCTGAGCGGCTCGCTGTCCTACAGCTTTGCAAGCAGCCCGGGCTGGTACGACAGCTATGCCATCGTCGGGCTGTTCGGCTCGTCCGACAGCTGGTCGGACGGGCTGGTGACCGAAAGCTTCGGCATCGACACCACCAACACGCCCGGCGCCTATTCGGTCACTCGCGTGACCGTGCAGGACACCGCCGGCAACACGCGCACCTATGCCCCCGCCGAGCTGAAGGAAATGGGGGTCAACACGTCGATCATCCTGGCCGGGGCGGTGGCGGACACCGACGCCCCGGAACTGACCGCCTTCAGCCTGCCATCGCGCGTTGACGTGTCGTCCGGCGACGCGCTGATGACCATCGTGGCGGCTGCGCGCGACAGCGCGTCGGACATCGACCAGGTGCTGGTGACGCTTGACCGATCGCTGACTTACGGAACCGGCAGCGACGGGCATGACAGCTTTTCCATCGTGGCGCTGGCCGGCGCGACCGACAGCTGGGAAGATGGCGTCACCCGCGAGGCGCTGTCGATTTCGGACATCAACACGCCGGGGCAATACACCATCACCCGCGTGTCGGTGCGCGACAGCGCGGGCAACACCCGCGTCTACACCACCGACGAGCTCAAGGCGCTTGGCTTTTCCACCGGCTTCGAACTCGAGGCGGCGGCCCCCGACGTCACCGCACCGGAACTTGTGTCGCTGTCGATACCCGGCAGCATCGATCTGACCGATGGCGACGCGCTGGCCTACGTGGGCGCGCGCGCCAGCGACGAGGGCTCGGGCGTGTCCAGCCTGTCGATCGTGCTGGAATCGCCGCTGGATTACGCCATCTCGGGCGATGGCTCGGCGGTGCAGGCCCATTCGATCCTTGGTCTTTACGGGGCATCCGACAGCTGGGACGACGGCTTCAGCGGGCAGGGCTTCACCATTTCCGCGCTCAACGCGCCCGGCGCCTATCGCATCGCGTCGGTCCGGGTGACCGATCTTGCGGGCAACACGCGCAGCTATGACCGCGACGCGCTGAAAGCGATGGGCGCCACCACGGTGATCGAAATCACCGGCGGCACCCTGCGCGAAACCGACCCCTACGCCGAGCTGGACGCCACCACGCTGCAACTGACCGAGGGCACGTCGGGCAAGTGGCAGCTGGATTTCATGCAGCTGGGCGACAGCGCCTTCAGCTGGAGCTGGGAAATCTCTGCCGGCAGCGCCGGCGCGGGGGATTTCGTCGCGGCCTCGGGCGGCGGGGCGCATGGCGCGCTGTCGGGCACATCCAGCCAGACCGAGATCATCACCCTTGATACGGTGGCCGACGCATTGGTTGAATCCGCCGAAAACGTCTGGCTGGACATCACGTTGCAAGGGATCACCTTTGCCGATGCCTCGCACCAGATGCGCGTGCCGATCACCATCGTGGACAATGCCCGCCCCACCGGGCGCCCGGTGATCACGGGCAACCGGATCGAAGGCGCGGAACTGACCGTCGAACTGGACGGCATATCCGACACCGACGGCATGGGGGCGGGCAGCGTGCAGTGGTATCGCGACGGATGGGCCATCCCGGGCGCCACCGGGCGCACCTTTCAGCTGACCGAAGACGACCTTGGCTACCAGATCACGGCCTCGTACAGCTACACCGACGGGGCGGGCATCCCCGAAACGGTGCTAAGCCTGCCCACGAGCGAAATCTGGATGGGCTGGGTTGTCACGCGGGCGCGGTCCTTCGATCTGGGCCAGTGGAACGAGACAAGCACCAAGCTGACCCTGACCGGCAGCGACCACCTGGTCGGCGCGGGCAATGACCGGGCCAACGATCTGAAGGGCAACGCCGGGAACAACTATCTGGACGGGCGCGGGGGCGGCGACACCATCCGCGGCGGTGACGGCGGCGACACCGTCATCGGCGGCGATGGCTGGGATCGCCTTTACGGAGACAACGGCGCCGACAGCCTGGTCGGCAACCAGGGCGACGACTGGCTGCACGGGGGCGCCGATGACGACACCCTGCTGGGCGGCCTTGGCAACGACACGATACAGGGCGCGCTGGGGAACGACCAGATGGATGGCTGGGACGGCGACGACCAGCTTTACGGCTGGCACGGCGACGACTGGATGTCGGGCGGCGACGGCGACGACCTGCTGATCGGGGGCACCGGGGCCGACACGCTGCTGGGCGATGCGGGCAACGACAGGCTGGACGCGGGCGACGGCGCCGACCTGCTGGAAGGCGGCGAAGGGTCCGACACCCTGCTTGGGGGCGCCGGGCAGGACACGCTTCAGGGCGATGGGGGCAACGACACGCTTGTCGGCGCGGGCGGCAACGACACCCTGTACGGCGGCGACGGCGACGACTGGATGACCGGCGGCGCGGACAATGACCTGATGGTCGGCGGCGCGGGCAGCGACACCATGTTCGGCGGCAACGGCAACGACCGGTTCTATGGCGGCACGCAGAACGACCGGATCGAAGGCGCGGGCGGCACCGACCTGCTTGTGGGCGGCGACGGGGCCGACACCCTGCGCGGCGGCGGCGGAGCCGACACCCTGCGCGGCGATGCCGGGGATGACCTGATCGAGGGCGGCGCGCAGAACGATCTGGTCGAAGGCGGCATCGGCAACGATCTGTTGCGCGGGGGCGCCCAGCACGACACGGTCACCGGCGGCGCCGGCAACGACACGCTGCAGGGGCAGGATGGCGCCGACGTGCTGGAAGGGGGCGACGGGGCCGACCTGATCGAAGGCGGCTCGCACGGCGACACCATCCGGGGCGGCGCCGACAACGACACGGTGCGGGGCGGCAACGGGCCGGACCGGGTGTTCCTGGGCTACGGCGACGATCTGTTCGAGGACGCGGCCCAGCGCGGCGCGCTCGGGGCGGATTCCGTCTGGGGCGGTCGGGGCGACGACACGATCCTGGGCCAGGGCGGCAACGACCTGCTGCATGGCGAAATCGGCAACGACATGGTCGAAGGCGGCGGCGGAAACGACACGCTGACCGGCGCGGCCGGGGCGGACACGCTGGACGGGGGCGACGGCAGCGACAAGCTGTTCGGCGGCAACGGGGCCGACAGGCTGATCGGCGGCGGCGGCGGCGACACACTAAACGGCGGCAACGGCACCGACGTGTTCGTCTTCGGCGCCGGGTCCGGGCATGACCGGCTGTCCGATTTCACCCCCGGGGCCGACCTGCTGGAACTGGACGTGGGCGTCGATGACATGTCCGCGCTGAACCTGAAGGTCACCGACGAGGGCGTGCGCGTCGACTGGGGCACCGGGTCGGTGCTGCTTGTGGGGCTTGCGGCGGCCGATCTGCAGGAAAGCGATTTCCTGTTCCTGTGACCCCCGCGCGCCCGGGGTCAGGCGGCGCCGGGCGGCGCGATGCGGGTCGCGATGCTGCCCAGCCCGTCGATGGTCACGGTGCACAGATCGCCCGGTTCCAGCGGGCCGACCCCGGCGGGCGTTCCGGTCATGATCAGATCGCCCGGCGCCAGCGCGACGCTTTGCGACAGGAAGGCGATGATGTCGGCCACGGGCCAGATCATCTGCGACAGGTCGCCCTGCTGGCGCAGCGCGCCGTTGACGTCCAGCCGGATCGCGCCGCGATCCATCGGCCCGGTTTCCGAGCGCGGATGCAGCGGCCCGATCACCGCCGAATTGTCGAACCCCTTGGACAGGTCCCAGGGGCGGCGCAGGGCCTTGGCCTCGCCCTGCATGTCGCGCCGGGTCAGATCGTTGCCCACCGCAAAGCCCCAGACGTGGCCGATCGCCCTGGACGCGGGAATATCCGTGCCCCCCGTGGCGATGGCAACCACCAGTTCGGCCTCGTGATGCAGGTTCGCCGTCTGCGGCGGATAGGCAATGGTCGCCTCGGCGGGAACCACCGCGTCTGCGGGCTTGGTGAAGAAAAACGGCGGCTCGCGGTCCGGATCATCGCCCATCTCGCGGGCGTGATCGGCATAGTTGCGCCCCACGCAAAAGATGCGCCGCACCGCAAACCGCAACGAGCCGCCCGAAACGGCGACCGACGGCGGATGCATCGGGGGAATGACAAAGGCCATGGCGGCGTCCTTGCTGGGCCCGGCGGCGCCGGGGATTGCCTATAGCATCATCCATATGGCACGCCGCGCGGCCATGGCCAGCCCCTTGCCCGGCTTGATCGTTTGCACGCAATTGACACGGCGGGCGAAGCGGCGCCTGATCGCCCCGGACAGGACTGATGCGGCTGGACCGGAACGGGGGACGGATGACAAGGACGGTGGCAGTGATCGGGGCCGGGATCGTGGGGGTTTCCACGGCGATCTGGCTGCAACGCGACGGGCACAGGGTCATCCTGATCGACCGGGACGGCCCCGCGTCCGGCACGAGCCATGGCAACGGCGGGGTGCTGGCATCCTGTTCGGTGATGCCGGTGACCGGGCCAGGGCTGTGGCAAAAGGCCCCGCGGATGCTGCTGGACCCGAACCAGCCGCTGTTCATCAAGTGGCGCTACCTGCCCAAACTTGCCCCCTGGCTGCGCCGGTACATGCGCCACGCCAACGCCCCCGCCGCGCGCAGGCGGGCAGAGGCGGCGGCCAACATCATCGGCGACAGCCTGAACGACCACCTTGCCCTGGCCACCGGCACCGGCGCGGAAAAATGGCTGCACCCGGCGGATTACGTCTTTGTCTACAACGACCGCGCCCATTACGACGCGGACGCCTTCGGCTTTTCGGTCCGCGCGGAAAACGGCTTTGCCTGGGACGTTCTGGAAGGGCCCGCCTGGAAGCAATACGATCCGATCTTCGCCCCCCTGCTGGGCTGCGCGGCGGTGTTCGGCGGGCACGGGCGCATCGCCGACCCCGGCAACTACGTCAAGGACCTGGCCGCCCATGCCGAAGCGCAGGGCGCCCGCATCGTCCTGGGCGAGGTCACCGACATCGCCCGCGAAAACGGCGCCGTCAGCGGCGTGCGCGTCGGGGGCGAGACCATCGCCTGCGACGCCGCCGTCCTGACCACGGGCGTCTGGTCGACCGGGCTGGCCCGCAAGCTGGGGGTGAACCCCGCGCTGGAATCCGAACGCGGCTACCACCTGGAACTGTACGAACCATCGGTCATGCCCCGATCGCCGGTGATGATCGCCAGCGGGAAATTCGTCGCGACCCCGATGGACGGGCGGCTGCGCCTTGCCGGGATCGTGGAATTCGGCGGGCTGGACGCCCCGCCTTCGCGCGCGCCCTACGATCTGCTGCGCAAGCAGATCCGCGCGGCGATCCCGGGCCTTACCTGGAAGCACGATGTCGAATGGATGGGGCACCGCCCGTCCATGGCCGATTACCTGCCCGTCATCGGCGAGTCCCCCGTGGTGAAGGGCGCCTTCATGGGGTTCGGCCACGACCATGTCGGTTTGACGGGCGGTCCCAGGACGGGGCGGCTGCTTTCTCAGCTGATCTCGGGCCGGACCCCCAACATCAGCCTTGCGCCATATGCCCCGGATCGGTTTGACTGATCCCACACAAAAAAACGTTAGAATACGAACAACAGGGAATGACACCATGAAACTGAGGAACACGCTTCTGGCCGCCACGGCCCTTGCGGGCGTCGCCGCCGCCGCCCATGCCGAAAAGTGGGACATGCCGATGGCCTATGCCGCCAGCAACTTCCATTCCGAGGTGGGCGCCGCCTTTGCATCCTGCGTCACTAGCGGCACCGGGGGCGATCTGGAAATCGTGACGCACCCGTCGGGTTCGCTGTTCGGCGGCGCCGAGATCAAGCGCGCGGTGATGACGGGCCAGGCGATGATCGGCGAACGCCTGCTGTCGGCGCATCAGAACGAAAATCCGCTTTACGGCGTGGATTCGATTCCCTTCCTGGTGTCGTCCTTTGACGAGCACGAAAAGCTGTGGGCCATCGCCGAACCCCATGTCGCCGACGCCCTGGCCGAGGACAACCTGCACTACGTCTATTCCGTGCCCTGGCCGCCCCAGGGGCTGTACATGAACAAGGAACTGACCGACATCGAGGGCATGAAGGGCGTCAAGTTCCGGTCCTATTCCGCCGCCACCGCCAAGATGGCCGAGCTGACCGGCGCCCTGCCCGTTCAGGTCGAAGCCGCCGAGCTGAGCCAGGCGCTGGCCACCGGGGTCGCCGAAAGCTTCATCTCGTCGGGCGCGACCGGCTATGACCGCAAGGTCTGGGAACACCTGTCGCATTTCTACGAGGTCGACGCATGGCTGCCGCGCAACGCGGTGTTCGTGAACCTTGACGCCTGGAACGATCTGTCCGACGAGGCCAAGGCCACCGTCACCGAATGCGGCGCCACCGCCGCCGCCGACGGGCTTGCCAAGTCCGAGGAATACACCGCCTTCACCCTGGAAGAGCTGAAAAAGAACGGCATGACCGTCACGCGCGCGTCCGACAACCTGATGGGCCAGCTCAAGGAAATGGGCGCGGTGATGACCGACGAATGGCTGGAACAGGCGGGCGAGGACGGCAGCGCCATCATCGACGCCTACAAGGCCGAGTGACCGACAGGCCGGGCCCCGGCGCCCGGCCTTTCAACGGCCATCGCAGGCCGCGACGCCGGTCGCGGCCCCCCGCCTGCCTTCGCGCAGAAGTCGGCAACC
>CAXICP010000155.1:0-7502 GCA_964022595.1 uncultured Salipiger sp. | reverse complement strand
AAGGGCTAGGCCGATGCGCCTGTCCTCGAACATTTTACTTCATCACCTTGCTGTTCCACTGGTCCAGCCAGGTTTCGCGCTGGTCCAGGATCACGTCCGGCGGCAGCAGCTTGAGCGATGCGACCGTGTCGGCGCCATAGGTCAGGTTGTCGGCGATGTCGTCCGACACCACGACCTCGGCATTGGCGGGGCTGTCCACCAGCGCCTCGGCCAGGTTGGTCTGCACCTCGGTCGACAGCCAGAAATCCATGAACCGCGTCGCCAGTTCCTCGTTGCCGTTGCCCGCCGTCATCACCATGACGTTCATGCCGCCGGTCTGGCCTTCGGTCGGGGTGGCCCATGCCATGGGCAGACCGTTGTCCTTGAAGCTGGCCCAGGCAAAGCGGCCCACGGGCGCGGCCCAGATTTCTTCCTGCTGCATCAGCTGCGCCAGCTGCGACGAGCGCACATAGAAGGTGACGACGTCATCGGCGTGCTCGGCCACTTCTTCGATGGGCGCGGTAAGGGCGTAATCGGTTTCGCCCATCGCCTGGCCGATCATGTACAGCGCGGGCGGGCCCTGGTTGGTGGTCACATCGGGCAGCGCCACGTTGCCGGCCAGTTCCGGCGACAGCAGGTCGGCCCAGCTTTCCACGGTGACCTTGTCGGACCGGTAGACGATGGACGTGGCATAGAACGTGTAGCCCACGCCAAGGTTGTCGCCCAGCGGGTCCTTGGCGATGTCATACAGCTTGTCGTAGTTTTCAAGGCTGTCCACGTCGATGGGCGCCAGCAGCCCCTTGCGGGCGGCGCCAAGCGCGTCATGGGTCGACAGAACGGCCATGTCGATGACGGGGGCGTCCTTGTTCGCTTCGATCTTGGCAAGGCGTTCGACCGAGTTGCCGGTTTCCACCACGATCTTGCAATCGCAGATTTCCATGAACGGGTCGTAGACGATGTCCTGGAATTCATCCTGCGCGAAGCTGTAGACGGAAATGGTCAGCGTGTCTTCGGCCTGCGCCGCGGCGGGCAGCAGGGCGGCGCCAAGCGCAAGGGCGCTGGCAAGGGGGCGAGTGGCAATCATCCGGGGGTCTCCTTGTCGGGGTGGGTCGTGGTTGATCCCCGCCTCAGCAGCCGCACCGGAACGGTGACGGGCGGCAGGGCGGGGTGATGGTCAAGCTGGGCGGCAAGCCGGCCAAGCGCACCGTTGGCGATGGCACGCAGATCCTGCGCCACCGTGGTCAGCCCCGGCGCGACAAGCGCCGAGAACGCGTGGTTGTCAAAGCCGGTCACGGCCATGTCGCGCGGCAGGCGCAACCCGGCGGCCTGAAGCCGCGTCAGCAGCGGCAGCGCGATCAGGTCCGACGTGGTGGCGATGGCGGTGAAACCCTGCGCGCGCAGCGCGTCGGGGGCGGGCAGGGGCGCGTCGTCCAGCCAGTGCACGGGGGTGTCGGCGGCGGCGGTCATGCCCGCCACGCGGTCGGTCTGAACGTGCGAGCTGCGGCTTTGTCCGACCACAAGAATGCGGGAATGCCCTTCGGCGCGCAGATGGTCGATGACCAGCCGCCCGCCCGCCACGTGATCGGCGCAGATGCTGTTGGCCGGGTTGGACGCGGCATCGATCACCGCCACGGGCACGCCAAGGGGCGGCACCTGCGTGCCCCGGCGCGGCACCAGCACCAGCGCATCGGCGCCCTGGCGTACCAGCCGGTCCAGCGCCGCGTCCTGCGCTTCGCTGGTGCCGCGGCTGTCGGCGATCAGCACGCCCTGGCCGCGGGTCTGGGCCTCGGCTTCGATGGCCTGGGCCAGCGCGGGGAACAGCGGGTTGGCGATGTCGGGCAGCACCAGCCCGATGACGCCGCTGCGCCCGGTGCGCAGGGCCCGCGCGCTGGGCGAGGGGGCATAGCCCATCCGGTCGGCTTCGGTGCGGATGCGGGTTTTCAGCGCCTCGGACACGCGGCCCTTGCCCGACAGCGCGTTCGACACCGTGGCGGTCGAAACGCCCATCGCGCGGGCAATATCGTTGATCCTGGCGGTCATGGGGCGGGCGAGCGTCCGGGTTGATTAATCGTTTAATCAGACCGTGACGCAAATGCGCGCCGCCCTTCAAGGGGCGCCGGTCGATCGGGGGTATTTTTTCGCGAAAGCGCGGCGCATCTGCCCCGTTATTGGGCAAAGCCCGGGGTCAGGGCATGGCGCTGCCGCCATTCACGCCGAAACATTGACCGGTGATGAAGCCCGCTTCGGTCCTGGCAAGGAATCGCACCATGGCGGCGATGTCGGCGGGCTGCCCGTAGCGCCCGAGGGGCGAGGCAAGGTCCATGGCGATCTGTTCGGGGCTCATGCTGTCGGGGCTGGTCATGTCGGTTTCGATCGGCCCCGGTGCCACGGCATTCACCAGGATGCCCGGCGCCAGTTCGCGCGCCAGCGCCTTGGTCAGCGACAGGATCGCCCCCTTGGATGCGCAATAGGCCACAAGGTCTTCGCGCCCCAGCAGCGCCAGTTCCGAGGCGATGTTGACGATGCGCCCCTCGCTGCTGCGCCGGGCGAATTCGCGGCAGTTAAGAAAGCAGCCGCGCAGGTTCACCGCGATCACCCGGTCGAAATCGGCGGCGGCCGTGTCGCGCAGGGGCGATTCATGCAGGATGCCCGCGTTGTTCACCAGGATATCGGGGGGGCCGAAGCGGGCCAGCGCGGCGTCGTGAAAGGCGATGACCTGCGCCTCGTTTGACACATCCGCGACGAAGGAAAGCGCCTCGCCCTGGGCGGACAGATCCGCAAGCGTCGCCTCGGCGGCGCTGTCGCCGGGGTGGCAGAAGGCGACGCGCGCCCCGGCGCCGGACAGCGCCAGCGCGATGGCGCGCCCGATGCCGCGCGATGCGCCGGTCACAAGGGCGGTCTTGCCGGCAAGGGTCATGCCATCACCTCGCCCCGGTCGACGGTGATCGCCTGCCCGGTGATGTTCGCCGCCCCCGTCGAGGCCAGGAACAGGTAGGTTCCGGCGATATCCACCGGGTCCATCAGGCCCGGAAGCACCTGCGCCGACGAAAGCTCGGCTTCCACATCGGCCTCGCTGCGGCCCAGCGAGCGGGCCATCGCGCGCAGCGAATTCATCGCCGGGCCGGTGCGGACCCAGCCGGGGCAGACCGCGTTCACGCGAACCCCGCGCGGGCCCAGTTCATGCGCCCATGTGCGCATCAGGCCCAGCGTGGCGTGCTTGCTTGCCACGTAGGCGGAAAATTCCGGCACCGCGATGCGCGACCAGATCGACGCGGTCAGGATGACGCTGCCGCCCGGCGCGATGCGGCGCGCCAACGCGTCGGTCACGTTGCGCGTGCCGGTGACATTCACCGCCAGGATGCGTTCGAAGGTGGGGTCGGGGCCGGTGCCAAGCGGGGTGGGGCGTTCCAGCCCCGCGTTGTTCACCAGCACGTCCAGCGTGCCCACGCCCGCCAGCGCGCCGGTGACCGCCTGCGCATCGGAAATGTCGCATTGCACCGCCTGCGCGCGTCCCGGCAACTGCGCGGCGGCGTCGTGGATCGCATCTGTGTCGGCCAGAACCACCAGATCCGCGCCCGCCTCGGCAAAGGCGCGCGCGACCGCCAGCCCGATGCCGCTTGACGCGCCGGTGACCAGCACCCGCTGCCCGCTGAAATCATATGCAACGCTGCCGCCCATGCCCTGACTTTCCCTTGTTTCGCCGCCGACGCTACCGCCCAAAATTTTTTATTCAATAAAAACTTTTTCCGCCCTAAGCTGGGGCACAGCATCACGGGGCCGGGACATGACGCCAAGGGAACGCCAGAAGGAAGACCGCCGGCAGCGCATCCTGACCGAGGCCGCCGCGCTTTTCGCGCGCAAGGGCTATGGCGCGACCACCATCGAACAGATCGCCCTTGCCGCGCAGGTCAGCCATGTGACGGTGCACAACTACCATGGCACCAAGGCGGGCGTGCTGCTGGCCATCGTCGCGCAAAGCGATGCGCAGCTTGTCGCCCGGCTGGAAACGGCGCTGCCGCAGGGCGCGGACCCGCTGACGCTTGTCACCGCCTTCGCGCGCGAGATCATGCAGCATGCCGACGCAGGGCTGGGGCGGGCCTTGTGGCGCCAGGTGCTTGCCGGCGTCGCGGCCGAGGCCGGCTCTGCCGCGGCGGCGGCGTATCAACGGCTGGACGATGCGCTGGCGCAGGTGCTTGCGGGCAGGCTTGGTCCGCGCAACCGCCCCGCCGCGCCGGCGCTGTTCGATCTGATCAACGCCCGCTTTCACCGCTTCGTGGCGTCAGACAGCGCCACCGCAGACGATGCCGCCGCCGCGCTGCGCCGCGACCTTGCGGCGCTTCTGGCGCTGCGCGACCCTTCCCCGCCCTCACCGCCACGCCTGGCCCGGCGGCGCGCGCTGCGCCGGTTGCGTCACCTTCGACATCGACGCCGACAGCCTGATCCGCTGCGCCCGCCCCGATGATGCCGACCTGCGCCTGCAGCCGGTGTCCATGGGGCGCTACGGGCCGACCGTCGCCGTGCCGCGCATCCTTGAAACCTATCGCCGGCTGGGGCTGCGCCAGACCTTCTTCATGCCTGCATGGGTGATGCAGGCCTATCCCGCCACGGTCGAGGCGATCCTTGCGCAGGGGCACGAGATCGGCCACCATTCCTGGTGCCACGAAGACCCGATGGACCATTCAGACGACCACGAGGCCGAACTGTTCGAACGCGCGCTGGACGTGCACGTGGCGATGACCGGGCGCAAGCCGCGCGGCTACCGCGCGCCGGTCTATTCCATCACGCCGCCCATGGTGGACCGGCTGATCGCGCATGGCATGCTGTACGACAGTTCAATGATGGCCGATGATCTGCCCTATCTGGTGACCACGCCGCGGGGCGAGCTGATCGAACTGCCCCCGCATTGGGGCACGGATGACTGGCCGCCCTTCGCCCATTTCGCCGAAATCGATTACCTGATGCCCGTGCGCGCGCCGTCCGACGGCATCCGCGCCTTTGCCGAGGAATTCGACGCCATGCATGCGGCGGGGGGATTCTGGATGCCGGTGCTGCATCCCTTCCTGACCGGGCGCCTTGCGCGCTGGCACCAGATGGAAACACTGCTGACCCGCATCGTCGAAACCGGCGACACATGGCTGGCCCCGATGGAAGACATCGCCGCCCACGCGATGGCGCACCGCGCCGAACTGCGCATCGAATCCATCGGCTGAAACCCCGCGCCGGGGCGGGGCGGGCTTCGGCTGGACTTTGGCCGCGATCTCGGCCATCCCTTGGCCAAGAAACGAACGGGAGGCCTGAATGGCGGACGGAACCTTTGCGGCTTTGATGCTGATCGCGGGATTGACGGACATGGGCACGAGCCATTGCGGCACGCCTTCGGGCTGCCTTGGCCCGGGCGAGACGACGCCGCGCGTGGCCTTTTCGGCCGGCACCTCGCTGGAACGGCGCGCGGATGCGGGCGCCGAAGCCTACCTGCGATACGATTTCGCCCGCACCATCGGCCCCTTCGGGCAGGCCCTGGGCTTGTCGCTGGGCGATGAAAGCGGCGCCTGGGTGGGCTATGGCCTGACCTGGGGCACCAGCCTTGGCAGATCGCCCTTCTACACCGAACTGCACGTCATGCCGGGGCTTTATGCCGCGTCGGATTCCTTTGACCTTGGCGGGCCGGTGGAATTCCGCTCGGGGATCGAATTCGGGTACGAGGCGAACAACGGCTGGCGCTACGGGCTGGGATTCGATCACCGTTCGAACGCGGGGATCTACGACAGCAACCCCGGCATCGAAACGGTGCAGTTCCGGGTGTCGATGCCCATCCGCTAAACGCAGGGCGCGCGGCGCTTAGCGAAGGCTGGAGCGTCGCAGCCGTTCCAGCGCGCCGCTGCGGATCGCCAGCGGATGCACCACGCCGATCTGCGCGGGGATCTCGGGCAGGTTCAGGATGCGCGCGATGGCCAGCCGGTGAGCGCCGCCCCCGGCCCGCAGGGCGGTGCCGTCGCGGGTCACATGCACGAAGACGCCGCCATGTTCGCGCCGGAAATAATCGGGCAGCTCGGACTTGGCCAGCAGGCGCCCACGGGCGCGGGTTTCTTCGAACAGCCGGTCCAGCGCCTGGTAGCGGCGCACAAGATCCTCGCGCGTGGCGCAATCGTCGGGGGTGTGCCCGCCTTCGATCTCGCGCAGCAGCTTGGCGAACAGCGGAGTGTCTTCCCAGGGCACCCCGTCGATGAAATGCATCCGGCAGCTGACGTATTTGCGGTCTTCTCGGACCGGTTCGATCTGCAGATCCCAGTCGCCGCCCATGACCATGCCGCTGTGCCGCCGGCGGCGGCGCGGGCGGTGGCCGACGGTGCGATGGGTGATGGCGTTGGGATCGACATGGATGCATTCGTCGGATTGCGGCGCCTCGGGGCCGTATTGCACGCGGTTCCACCAGTCGCGCACGGCCTTGCGGGGCACATGCGCGCGAATGTCGCGCAGCCAGTTGACCGGGTGCAGCGTGGGGTGGTCGGCAAGGGCCATCCGTGTCGTCTCCGTGACGTTGGGATAACGAATATGTAACGGTTGTGCGACGTTTTCAAGACTTCCCGGGCAGGGCGCGCGGCGCGCGATGGCCCCTTTTCCCCCGCGCGCCGGGGCCGTACAGAGCGGGCATGGATTACGACGTTGTTGTTCTTGGTGCCGGCGCCGCCGGGTTGATGGCCGCCGCGACCGCCGGGCAGGCGGGGGCGCGCGTGCTGCTGGTGGATCACGCCGACAAGGCGGGAAAGAAGATCCTGATCTCGGGCGGGGGCAGGTGCAACTTTACCAACATGGGGGTGGGGGCGGATTGCTTCCTTTCGGAAAACCCGCATTTCGCCAAATCCGCGCTTGCCCGGTACACCCAGTGGGATTTCCTGGCGCTGGTGGATCGCCACGGCATCGCCTGGCACGAAAAGACGCTGGGGCAGCTGTTCTGCGACGGCTCGGCCCGCCAGATCGTCGCGATGCTTGCCGAGGAATGCGCGCGCGGCAATGTGGACATGCGCCTTGGGGCGCAGATTGGCGATGTCGAACACCGCGATGGCATGTTCCACGCCGCGGGGGCGCGCGCGCCGCAGCTTGTCGTTGCCACCGGCGCCCCGTCGACCCCCCAGACGGGCCCGACCGGCGCCGCCTACCAGATCTCCCGGCGCTTCGGGGTGCCGGTGATCACGCCGCGCCCTGCGCTGGTTCCGTTCACGCTGGGTCCGGACGCGCAGGCGTTCAAGGACATTTCCGGCGTCGCCTGTCCGGTCAGCGCGCGGGTCGGGGCCGTGACCTTTGACGAGGCGGCGCTGTTCACCCACCGGGGCCTGTCGGGGCCGGCGATCCTGCAGGTGTCATCCTATTGGAATCCGGGCGATCCGGTGGTTCTGACGCTGCTGGCGAACGCGATGCAAACCTTGCAAGACGCGCGCCGCCGCGCGCCCCGCTCGCACCTGCGCGCGGCGCTAAGCGAACATCTTCCCAACCGCCTTGCCGAGGTGCTGGCCGAACGCATCGGG
>CAXICP010000154.1:0-7503 GCA_964022595.1 uncultured Salipiger sp. | reverse complement strand
GTGATCGACGACATGCGGCTGGTGGATTTCAAGGTGCGCATCACGCAGGGCGGCACCGAGGCGGTGACCCGTGTGATCATCGACAGCCAGGACGGCAAGGGCCGGCGCTGGCAGACGGTGGGGGTCAGCGCGAACATCGTGGACGCCTCGTTCGAGGCGCTGCTGGATGCGGTGCGCTGGAAGCTGATTCGCGATTGCGGCGAGGCGGGCTGAATGGCGCGCGGGGCGGCGATGCGCGGGGGCTCTTTTCTTTTCGTCGCGGCCCATTAGGTGCAGGGCATGAAGTTCGACGATGATCTTGTCGCCTGCGCGCAGCTGGTCGAACGGGGCGACCCGGACCGCTTTGCCGCCACCATGGCGGCGCCGGCCGACGCGCGCCCGGCGCTGTTCGCGATCTACGCCTTCAACGTCGAGGTGGCGCGCGCGCCCTGGCTGACGCAGGAAGCGATGATCGCCGAAATGCGCCTGCAATGGTGGCGCGACGCGCTTGAGGAAATCCGCGAGGGGCGCACCCCGCGCCGCCACGAGGTGGTCACCCCGCTTTCCCGGGTGATCGACGAAAGCGGGGCCGACCTGCTTGACCGGCTGGTCGGCGCGCGCCGCTGGGACATCTACAAGGACGCGTTCGAGGACGCGGACCATTTCACCCGCTACCTGGAAGAAACCTCTGGCCACCTTGTGGCTGCGGCGGGGCACGCCCTGGGCGGCCTGCCGATGGCGGTGGCGCTGGACGCGGGCTATGCCTCGGGTCTGGCGCAGTTCCTGCGGGCGGTGCCCGAACTTGAATCGCAGGGCCGCGTGCCGCTGGTCGATGGGCGCCCCGAAGCCATTGCCGCGCTGGCGCAGGGCGGGCTGGACCGGCTGGCGCGGGTGCGCGCGGCGGGGGTGAACGGCCCGGCACGGGCGGCGCTGCTGGCCTGCTGGCAGGCCGGGCCGCTGCTGCGCCGCGCCGCGCACGAGCCGGGCCGCGTCGCGCAGGGCACGCTGCACCTGTCGGAATTCCGCAAGCGCGCCGGGCTGATGGCCGCCGCGATGACGGGGCGGATCTAGGCGCTTGCCCACGGGCCGGGGGACCGGCACAAACGATCGCGAAGGAGATCACGATGCTGGAAGTCCGCAAGCTGTGCGCCACCGCCACGCTGCCCCGCCGCGCCACCGAAGGGTCGGCGGGCTACGACCTGTCCGCCTGCCTGCGCGATGACGCGGGCGCGCCGCGCTGCGATTTCGCCCGCTCGGGCGGGGTCATCGAACCGGGCGCGCGGGCGATGGTGCCGCTGGGCATCAGCATCGCGCTGCCGCCCGAAACCTATGGGCGCATCGGCCCCCGGTCGGGGCTTGCGGTGCGCCATTGCATCGACACCGCCGCGGGCGTGGTCGACATGGATTACCGCGGAGAGTTGCACGCCGTGCTGGTGAACCACGGCCCCGCCCCCTACGTGGTCGAACATGGCGCGCGCGTCGCGCAGCTGATCATCGAGCGGATCGCGCTGCCCGATGTGGTCGAGGTCGAAACCCTGGGCGAAACGGCGCGCGGGGCGGGGGGCTTCGGCTCTTCGGGGGTCTGACGTGCTGGCGCTGATCGGCATCGTGGCGGTGATCTGGGGCGGCGGGCACCTGATGGGGGCCTCGCGCAAGGCGCGCGCGGTCCTGCTGGCGGCGCTGTACCTGGCGCTGCTGCTGACCCATGCGGTGCTGCCCGATGGCCACCCCATCCGGCAGGCCACCGGGGACAGCGCGGCGCCCTGGCTGATCCTTGGCGGCGCGCTGGCCCTTGGCGCCGCCTACGCGCTGATCGTACAGCGCCTGAAGGCGCGCGCGCAGGCGCAGGCGGCGCCCCCGGCGCAGCAGGCAAAGTTCAGCGGCGCCGAACTGGAACGCTATGCCCGGCACATCGTCCTGCGCGAATTGGGCGGGCCGGGGCAGCGGGCCCTGCGCGAGGCGCGCGTTCTGGTGATCGGCGCCGGCGGGCTGGGCGCGCCCGCGTTGCAATATCTTGCGGCGGCGGGGGTGGGCACCATCGGCGTGATCGACGATGACACCGTCGAAAACGCCAACCTGCAGCGACAGGTCATCCACACCGACGCGCGCATCGGCACGCCCAAGGTCGCCTCGGCGCAGGCGGCGATGCTGGCGCAGAACCCCTATGTGACGGTCAAACCCTACCAGCGGCGCCTTGATGGGGACATCGCGCAGGCGCTGTTTTCCGAATATGACATCATCCTTGACGGCACCGACAATTTCGAAACCCGCTACCTGGCCAATGCGGCGGCGGTGCAGGCGGGCAAGCCGCTGATTTCGGGCGCGCTTAGCCAATGGGAAGGGCAGATTTCGGTCTTTGACCCGGCGCGCGGGGCGCCCTGCTACCAGTGCATCTTTCCGCAGGCGCCCGCGCCCGGGCTGGCGCCATCCTGCGCCGAAGCGGGGGTACTGGGCCCGCTGCCCGGCGTGCTGGGCGCCATGATGGCGGTCGAGGCGGTCAAGCTGATCGCGGGGGCGGGCCAGCCGCTTCTGGGCGAGATGCTGATCTATGACGCGCTGTGGGGCGAAACCCGCAAGATCGCGCTGAAGCGGCGGGTCGGCTGCCCGGTGTGCGGCGGCGTCTGACGCGCGCCATTGCGGGGCGCCTGCGCGAGGCTTAGCTTGGCGCAAAAGGAGTCTCATCCATGACCAACCCGCTGCTTGCCGACTGGGACACGCCGTTCCGCATCGCGCCGTTCGATCGCATCTCGGATTCCGATTTCGAACCGGCCTTCGACGAGGCGCTTGCCGCGCATCTGGCCGAAATAGACGCCATCGCCACCAACCCCGAACCCGCGACTTTCGCCAACACCATCGAGGCGATGGAAGGTGCGGGCGAAGCGCTGGACAAGGTGCTTTCGGTGTTCTTTTCCGTCGCCGGAGCCGACAGCAACCCGGCGCGGCAGGAATTGCAGCGCGCCTTTTCGCCCAGGCTTTCGGCGCATTCCTCGGCGATTTCCGACAACAAGGCGCTGTTTGCGCGGATCGCCGACCTTTGGAACCGGCGCGACACCCTGTCCCTGAGCGAGGAAGAAGAACGGGTGCTGTACCTGACGCATCGCGGCTTCGTCCGCTCGGGCGCCGCGCTGGAAGGCGCGGATGCCGAGCGGATGAAAGAGGTCAAGTCGCGGCTGGCGGTTCTGGGCACATCGTTCACGCAGAACCTTCTGAGCGACGAGGCCGCGTGGTTCATGCCCTTGGACGAATCCGACCTGGAAGGCCTGCCCGAATTCGTCGTCGACGGCGCGCGCTCGGCGGGCGAGGCGCTGGGGCAGGACGGCCCGGTGGTGACGCTGTCGCGCTCGCTGATCGTGCCGTTCCTGCAATTCTCGCCCCGCCGCGACCTGCGGCAAAAGGCGTTCGCCGCCTGGGCGGCGCGGGGCGCCAACGGGGGTGACAGCGACAACCGGGGCATCGCCGCCGAGGTGCTTGCCCTGCGCGAGGAACGCGCCAAGCTGCTGGGATACGACGATTTCGCGTCCTACAAGCTGGAAACCGAAATGGCAGGCTCGCCCGCCCGGGTGCGCGAGCTGCTGATGGCGGTGTGGGAACCGGCCCGCGCGCAGGCGCTGCGCGACGCCGCCGAGATGGCAGAGATGCTGCGCGCCGACGGCATCAACGACGCGCTGCAGCCGTGGGACTGGCGCTACTACGCGGAAAAGCGGCGCCGCGCGCTGCATGATCTGGATGAGGCCGAGCTGAAGCCATACCTGCAACTGGACAGGATGATCGAGGCGGCCTTTACCTGTTCCAACCGCCTGTTCGGGCTGGAATTCCGCCCGCTGGACCTGCCGCTTTACCACCCCGATTGCCGGGCGTGGGAAGTCACGCGCAACGGCCAGCACCTTGCGGTGTTCATCGGGGATTACTTCGCGCGCGCGTCCAAGCGGTCGGGCGCGGGGTGTTCGGTCATGCGCAGCCAGGCCAGGCGCCCAAGGCCGCTGTCGCCCATCGTCATCAACGTGTGCAACTTCGCCAAGCCGCCCAAGGGCAAGCCGGCGCTGCTGTCCTACGACGACGCGCGCACGCTGTTCCACGAATTCGGCCACGCGCTGCACCAGATGCTGTCGGATGTGGATTTCGGGTCGGTGTCGGGCACGTCGGTGGCGCGCGATTTCGTCGAACTGCCCAGCCAGCTTTACGAGCACTGGCTTGAGGTGCCCGAGGTCCTGTCGGAATTCGCCACCCATGCGGACACCGGCGAGGCGATGCCCAAGGCGCTGCTGGACAAGGTGTTGGCGGCGGCGACCTTCGACATGGGTTTCCAGACGGTGGAATACATCGCCTCGGCCATGGTGGACCTTGATTTCCACAGCGGCCCCGCGCCCGCCGATCCCATGGCCCGGCAGGCCGAGATCCTGAATGGCCTTGGCATGCCGCAGCCCATCACCATGCGCCACGCCACCCCGCATTTCGCCCATGTCTTCGCCGGGGATGGCTACAGTTCGGGCTATTACAGCTACATGTGGTCCGAGGTGATGGACGCCGACGCCTTCGCCGCCTTCGAAGAAGCGGGCGGTGCGTTCGACCCCGAAACCGCCGCCAGGCTGGAACGGTTCATCCTGTCCCGGGGCGGATCGCGCGAGGCCGAGGCGCTGTACACCGCCTTTCGCGGGCGCATGCCCGGGGTCGAGGCGCTGCTGAAGGGGCGCGGACTGGCGGCATGATCAGAACGGCTCGCGGGTGAGGGTCCAGCCGTCATCGGCGAGCAGTTGCAGGATGCCTTCGGCGCCGGGCAGATGGGCCGCGCCGAAGGCGGCCACGATGGGGGCGTCCTGGCGGGCCGCCCCGTCCAGGATGACGGGAATCCAGGCGCGGTTGCGCCGGCTGAGCAGCGCCTCGGTCGATCGGGCCATCAGCTCGGCGGCCTCGGCTTCGCTGTAAAGATCGCTGCGCGCCACCAGGATTTCCGACAGGCGCCACATCTCGCCGGCGCGCTCGTCGAAATAGGCGGCAAGCGTGGTGGAAAAGCCGTCGACGCCCTCTTCCTGTTCGGCAAGCGAGGCGGAGATCATCTCGATCTGCGCATCAAGCGGTTCGGCGTTGAAGATCCCGAAAGTGGTGTCGAACGGTTCAAGCGCCACGGTCGGCACGCCGTATTCGACGGCCAGCGCCTCCAGCCGGGCATCCAGCCCGTCCTGTTGTTGCATCTGTGCCTGCGCGCAGGCGGGCACCGACAGCAGCATGGACAGGTACCAGGGGCGCATCTTGGCGGCCATCACGGCGGGCAGGCCGCGATCGCGCGCGGCGGCGGCCAGGGTCTGCCAGGCGTCTTCGGGCATCAGTTCGGGCAGCGTGGCGTCGGTCAGCATGACAAGGCCGGGGTCTTTGGCCAGCGCGTCCATCAGCCGGGCTTGTTCGGCGGAGGGCATTTCCAGCAGCAGCGCGCCGGCATCGCGCAGCACCGGGCGCAGCCGTTCGGCGGGCCCGTCAAGCCGTGGGTCGGACAGGTGCATCGTGCCCACCAGGTGGATGACCTCGTCGCCCTTTCGGGCGCGCCAGCGGTTGCCGGTGGCATAGGGCGTGGCGTCGACAAGCTGTTGCAGCGTCGCGGCCTCGGCCTGCGAAAGCGACTGGCGCAGGTCGTCGCCCGCGCATTGCGCCTGGGCGCCGCCGGAAAGCGTGACAAGGGCGACAAGCAGAGGGCGAAGCATGCGCATGGCCTTTCCAAATCGGTTCGCGCCGAAGCTAGGGCAGGGGATGGACAGCGGCAATGGCCCCCGCATAGGGTCCGCGCGATGAAACGGGAATCCGAGCTTTACGCGCCGGTCAAGGCGCTGCTGGTGGCGCAGGGCTATGACGTCAAGGGAGAGGTCGGCGCCGCCGATCTGGTCGCGGTGCGCGGCGGCGAGCCGCCCGTCATCGTCGAGCTGAAGCTGCGGATTTCGCTGACGCTGTTTCACCAGGCGGTGGCGCGGCTGGCCCTTAGCGACGCGGTCTATATCGCGGTGCCCAAGCCTTCGGGGCGGATGGCGCGGCGGGGGCTCAAGGACAACCTTGCGCTGTGCCGGCGGCTGGGCCTGGGGTTTATCACGGTCAAGGACGGGCGGGCCGAGGTGCAATGCGATCCCGGCCCCTATGCGCCGCGCCGCAACAAGGCGCGCGCGGCCCGGCTGCTACGCGAATTCCAGCGCATCAGCGGCGATCCCAACGACGGCGGCGCCACGCGCCACGGCATCGTCACGGGGTATCGCCAGGACGCGCTGCGCTGCGCCGCATGGCTGGCGGAAAACGGGCCAAGCCGGGGGCGCGACGTGGCGCAGGGCACGGGGGTGAAGCCCGCGACCACGCTGATGCGCGACAACCATTACGGCTGGTTCGACAAGGTGGCCACGGGGGTCTACGCGCTATCGGAAACCGGGCGCGCGGGGCTGATCCACTGGGCGGGCAGCTGGTAGCTACAGCTCTTCGGTGCGGGCGGCGGCTTCGGCTTCGTTCGCGGCCTCGGCCTTGGCGCGGCGGCGCTGCTGGCGGGCCACGATGCGTTCGCGGTTCAGCGTGTACAGCCCCGATGCGACGATGATCGCGCAGCCCAGCAGGGTGAACCCGTCGGGCAGGTCGGCGAACAGCAGGAAGCCGTAAAGCGTGCTCCACAGGATCATGCTGTATTGCAGCGGGGCCACCACCACCGCCTGCGCCACGTCGAGCGCGCGGATGATGAAGATCTCGCCGCAGGCCGCGCAAAGCGCCATCAGCGCGGCGGCGCCCCAGATGTAGGCGTGGTCGGGCACCTGCCAGACGAAGGGCACCGGCAGCGTCAGCAGCAGCGTCGAGGTGATCGAGGTATAGGCCACGGTGGTGGCGATGCTGTCTTCGCCGCTGAGCAGGCGCGACAGCACCTGGCGGGTGGCAAAGGCGGTGGCGGCGGCCACGGTGATGAAGATCGCCGGATGGAACACGCCCGCGCCCGGGCGGATCACGATCAGCATGCCCACGCAGCCCGCCGCGACCGCGGCCCAGCGGCGCGGCCCCACCGGTTCGCCCAGGAACAGCGCCCCCAGCGCGGTGACGATGAAGGGCGCGATGAAGGTGACCGCCGTGGCATCGGCCAGCGGCACGTTGCGGATCGCAAGGATGAAGAACGTCGCCGAACAGGTCGCCAGCACGCCGCGCATGATCTGCACCGCCGGGTGACGGGTGCGAAGGATATGCGCCCCCCGGATGCCCAGCATCGCCATCACGCCAAGAAACAGCCCCAGCTGCCGCAGCCAGACCACCTGAAGCGCGGGCAGCTCGGTCGTCAGCAGCTTGGCCAGCGCGTCGGTGGCCCCGAAGAACACGAATCCCAGCGTGATCAGGATGATGCCCTTGAGGTTCTCGGGCGCCTTGCGGGCGGGATCGCGGGGCACCGGAACGGAAGAGGCGGGGTGGGTCGGCATGGGGTTGGCTCGCGGCTGGGGCGGACTGGCTTTTGGTATACCAATCACGGATCGCGCGCCGTGACCATGGGGCATGCGCATCCCCGGGCGGGATGCGGCGCATCCG
>CAXICP010000153.1:0-7532 GCA_964022595.1 uncultured Salipiger sp. | reverse complement strand
CCAGGATCGGGAACAGGTCGGTCAGGTAATCGCGCAGCACGTTGCCGGTGATGGCAATGGTGTTGTCGCCCCTGGTGATGGTTTCAAGCGACGCGACGGTGGCTTCGCGCGGGGCCATGATTTCGAACTTGTCGGCGACGCCGCGCGCTTCCAGGATCGGCTTGACGTAGTTGATCAGCTCGGCGTCATGGGCGCGGCCCGCATCCAGCCAGAAGATGGCGCGGTAGCCGGTCGCCTTCTGACGGTCGATGGCAAGGTTCACCCAATCCTCGATCGGGGCCTTGCGGGACGAGGCCGACCGCCAGATGTCGCCCGCTTCGACGCTGTGCGAATGCAGCACGGTGCCATCGTCGAGGATCATCTTGACGGTGCCCGCCTCGGGCAGTTCGAACGTGGTGGGGTGGCTGCCGTATTCCTCGGCCTTCTGCGCCATCAGGCCGATGTTCTGAACGGTGCCGGCGGTGGCCGGGTTCAGCTTGCCGTTGGCCTTGAAGAATTCGATGGCGGCATCATAGACCGGCGCGTAGCTGTTGTCGGGGATGACGCAGTTGGTGTCATGCTCGGCCCCGTCCGGGCCCCAGCCCTTGCCGCCGGCGCGGATCAGCGCGGGCATGGACGCATCGATGATGACATCGGACGGCACGTGCAGGTTGGTGATGCCCTTGTCGGAATTGACCATGTACATGGGCGGGCGCGCGGCGCTCAGCTCTTCGATGGCCTGCATGATCTCGGGTTCGCCGGACACGCGGTCCAGCAGCGCGCCAAGGCCGCCGTTGGGGTTCACGCCCAGTTCGGCCAGCTTGTCGCCGAACTTGTCGAACACCGGTGCCAGCCATGCCTTGACCGCGTGACCGAAGATGATCGGGTCGGACACCTTCATCATCGTCGCCTTGAGGTGCAGCGAAAACAGCGTGCCCTCGGCGCGGGTCTTTTCGATCTCGTCCACAAGGAAGGCGTCAAGCGCCTTGGCGGACATGTAGGTGGCATCGACCACGGTGCCTTCGGGGTAGGCAACGCCTTCCTTCAGCACGGTTTCACCAGCGGCGGTTTCCAGCACGATGCGGGCGGTCGCGGCCTTGTCCAGC
Organism: uncultured Salipiger sp.; assembly: GCA_964022595.1. GTDB lineage: Bacteria > Pseudomonadota > Alphaproteobacteria > Rhodobacterales > Rhodobacteraceae > Salipiger. Next base: position 6,447 of record CAXICP010000153.1, on the reverse strand, counting down.
GTGGCGGACACCTCGTTGGAAAAGAAATCGCCGCCCGACATGGACGCCACGCGCGTCTTGCTGTCGGCAGACCATTCCCCCATGCGGTGCGGGTTGCTCTGGGCAAAGCTTTTGACGGCGGCGGCGGCGCGTCGGTCGGAATTGCCCTCGCGCAGGACGGGGTTCACGGCAGAACCCTTGATGGTGTCATACTTGGCGCGCACGGCCTTTTCGGCGTCGGTTTCCGGCGCGTAGGGGTAATCGGGCAGCGCGTAGCCCTGGCCCTGCAGTTCTTTCACCGCGGCGACAAGCTGGGGTTCGGACGCCGAGATGTTGGGCAGCTTGATGACGTTCGCTTCGGGCTTTTTCACCCATTCGCCCAGCCATGCCAGGTCGTCGGACTGCTGCTGTTCCTCGCTCAGCGTCTCGGGAAAGGTCGCCAGGATGCGCCCGGCAAGCGAAATGTCACGGGTGCCCACCGACACGCCAGCGGCCTTGGCGAAGGCCTGGATGATCGGCAGAAGCGAGGCCGAGGCCAGCTCGGGCGCTTCGTCTACCTTTGTATACACAATGTCGGGTGTGTTCTGGTCGGCCATGTTCACTTCGATCCTCCGGGTGTGGTGGGGGGGATGCCGATTAGCGGCGTGTCTCTGCGCGCAAGGGCTTAACATCCCAGACCAAGGGCAGAAAGCCCCTATCGCGGTGTTTGCGCCGCAACCCGCTTGGCGCCGGGGGTGGACCATGGCATAATATGCCAACGCAACCGACGGAGCCGCCCATGAGCACCCGCAATGTCGTTCTGACCGACGAACAGGATCGGTTCGTGTCCGCGCTGGTGGCGACGGGCCGGTTCCAGAACGCGTCCGAGGCGCTGCGCGCCGGGCTGCGCCTGCTGGAAGCCGAGGAAAGCCGCACCAGCGATCTGCGCGCGCGCCTTCGCGCCGGGCTGGACGAGGCCGCGCAGGGCGAACGCGCGCCCGGCACCGGGGCCGACGCGGTGCGCGCCGCCTTTGCCGAAGCGCGGTCGCGGCGCGGCTGACCCATGAGCGCCGATGCGCCCGGCTGGCGGCTGACCCCGCGCGCCCGGCAAAGCCTTGTGGACATCGCGCTTTACACGCTGGACCGTTTCGGCCCGGCGCAGGCCGCGCTGTATGAAACCGAACTTGTCGCCCGCTGCGATGCCATCGCCGCAGGGCGGGCCCATGTGCGCGACTGCTCGGCGCTGGCCGGGGTCGCGCCGGGGCGGCTGTTCTTTGCCCGGGCGGGCGAGCATTTTGCGCTGTTCACCCGCAGCGGCGGCGCGGTGGTCATCACCGATTTCCTGCACGCGCGCAGCGATCTGCCCGCGCGGCTGGCGGCGCTTGGCCTGCTGGGCGACTAGCCCTTGCGACGGGTCATGCCATAGGCCGGATCATAGCCCAGCACCGCCAGCCCGAAGAAACCCGCAAAGCCGACGCAGACCCACAGCAGCGACCAGGGCGCCCATTCCAGGTACAGCGCAAAGCGGATCAGCTCGACCGCGTGGGTGAACGGGTTCCAGGCGCAGATGTCGCGCAGGATCGCCGAGCTTTCGGCCATCTTCCACAGCGGGTAAAGCGCCGTGGACAGGAAGAACATCGGGAAGATGACGAAATTCATCACCCCCGCAAAGTTTTCCAGCTGCCGGATGGTGGATGAGATCAGCAGCCCCAGCGCCCCCAGCATCAGCCCCGAAAGCACCAGCGCCGGCAGCACCGCCACATAGCCCCAGCCCGGCAGCACGATGCCGAAACCCGCCGCCACCGCCAGGAACACATAGACCTGCAGGATCGACACCAGCGCCCCCGCCAGCAGCTTGGACAGCAGCAGCCACCAGCGCGGCAGCGGCGATGTCAGCAGCAGCCGCATCGACCCCATTTCCTGATCGTAGACCAACGACAGCGACGATTGCATCCCGTTGAACAGCTGGATCATGCCGCACAGGCCGGGCACGATGTAGACCTCGTAGGTGATGTAGGTCTGGTAGGGCGGGATGATCGACAGCCCCAGCGCCGCGCGAAAGCCGGCGGCGAACACCACCAGCCAGACCAGCGGGCGCACCAGCGCGGCGGCAAAGCGCGACCGCTGGCGCACAAAGCGCATCGACTCGCGGCGCACGATGGCCAGCATGGCGGTCAGGTAGATCACGCCGTGGCCTCCTGCGCGGTCATGTCCATGAACACCTCCGCCAGCGGGCGCCCCGCGCGCAGCGCCCCCGCCCGGTCATGCGCCAGCACCCGGCCCCGGTGCAACACGACGACGCGGTCGCCGTCGTGGATCTCGTCCACCAGGTGGGTGGCCCACAGCACGGTCAGCCCGCCCCCGGCCAGCCCGTGGACATGTTCGACGATGGCCTGGCGCGACTTGAAATCCAGCCCCACGGTGGGCTCGTCCAGCAAAAGCACCTTGGGGTCGTGGATCAGCGCGCGGGCGATTTCCATGCGGCGGCGGTGGCCCCCGTTCAGATCGCGCGCCTTTTCAGAGGCGCGTTCGGCCATGCCCAGCCGATCAAGCGCGCGGGCCGTGCGCCGCGCCGCCTCGCGCCCGGCAATGCCGTGCAGCGCCGCGAAATAGCGCATGTTGGCGGCGACGCTCATGTCCAGATCCAGCGTCGGTTGCTGGAACACCACGCCGATGCGCGCCAGCGCCGCGCGGGGGGCGGTGCCCATATCATGGCCGGCGACGCTGATCCGCCCCTCGCGCGTGACGAACAGCCGGGTCAGCAGCGAGAACAGCGTCGACTTGCCCGCCCCGTTCGGCCCCAGCAGGGCGGTAAAGCCCGGATCAAGCGCAAAGCTCACCCCGTCAAGCGCGCGCTTGGGTCCGTAGGAATAGCCAAGGTCGGTGACGGTCAGCGTCATGTCTGTCTCCAGCGGCGGGTGCGCCGTTCCAGGGGTTGCAACGCCAGCCATTCCACCGCCAGCATCACCGCGATGAAGCTGAAGGCATAGACCAGCACCATGGCCACGTCGAACAGCTGGAAATAAAGGTGAATCTGGAACCCCACGCCGTTCGAGCGGCCCAGGAATTCGACCACCAGCACGATCTTCCAGATCACCGCCACGCCGGACCGTGCAGCGGCGGTGATGAACGGCGCAAGCTGGGGCAGCACCACATGGCGCAGCCGGCGCCCCGCCGGCAGGCGGTAGATGCCGGCCATGTCGTCCAGCCCGGGGTCAAGCGCGCGGGCGCCCTCGCGGATCACCGTGGCCACATTGGGGATCTTGTTCAGCGTGACGGCGACGATGGCGGCGGTTTCGGTCAGCCCGATCCACAGGTAGCACAGCACGATCAGCACCAGCGCCGGCAGGTTGAGAAACACCACCAGCCACGGGTCAAGCCACCGGTCAAGCCGGGGCAGCCGCCCCATCGCCAGCCCCAGCGCCACCCCCAGCGTCATTGCCAGCACAAAGGACCAGGCCACGCGCATCAGCGTCATGCCCAGGTGGCGGGGCAGCTCGCCGCTGGTCACGGCGCGGATGAACGGGTCGACCAGGTCCCAGGGTTGGGGCAGCACGGCGGGATCGCCGGTGGCCAGCGCCGCGCCGATCCACAGCGCCGCCAGCCCGCCCAGCGACGTGGCGGTGACCAGCGCCCTGCCCGCGGGCGCGCGCCGTGTTGCCGAAACCGATGCGGCCCCTGCCCGTGCCATGCAAGGTTCCTCCCTTCCTCCGGGGGCGATGCTGAAGCGAAGCGGGGGAAAAGGTCAACCGATGCCAAAGGGGGATACCGCGGCGGCGTCGGGTCGTGGAAAATGGGGGTATGAAAAACGGGATGTGAAAAGGGACAAACGAAAGGCGATCACGCGGCCGGCCCTCCCATGGGCCGCGTGATCGGGGTCAGGCGTCGCGCTCGCCGGGGCGCAGGTTGCGGCATTTCCATCCGGCGACGGTGTAGCGCGGGTGGGTCTGGGTCCATTTCGCCAGTTCGGGCTGCGCGCCCATCAGGCAGTTCATCGTCGAAACGTCGGTGAACAGAAGGCTGCGTTCCTGGCATTGTTCGGGGGCCGTGGACAGGCAGGCCACAAAGAGAAGTTCGATCATGGGGTCCTCGTGGGGGGTTGGTGTGGTTTAGACACGCCCAGCGTCCTCGCAAAGTTCCCAAGATTGGATGTATGGGGGGCCGCAAATTTGCTGCAGCGCAGCATCGCGCAAAGAATTTGCCGCCGGGCGCGGCATGTGCTCAATTATCAGGCAGGACATGAAGGGAACGCGCTTGACCCGTTTGCGACAGATGGCCCCGGGCGCCGGATGACACCGCTTAGCCTCAAGGCGCGACTCGGGGTCGCGTCGGCGGCGCTGGGGCTGGCGGCGCTGCTGTCGGCGGGGCTGCTGGTGGCGGGCATGGCGCAGGTGTCGGCGCGGCTGGACGCGGCGCTGGCCGCCGAACGGCGCCTGCAGGGCTATGCCGCGCTGTCGACGCAGGTGTCGACCTTTCTGGTGGTCGCGACCGAACTGGTCCAGACCGGCGCCCCGGCCGAGGTTCGCGCCGCGCGCACGCAGCCCCTGTCGGAAACCCTGCGCCGCACCTTCGCCCATCTGCGCGCCGGGCTGGATGCCGAGGTCGCCGAGGCCCACGGCCTGGATGAACAAAGCCGCCGCGCCACCCAGTCGCTAGCCATCGCCCGGATGGAGGCGCTGTTTCGCAGCAGCCTTTCCGGGGTGCTGGCAACTGGCGAGCGCGCGCATCTGGACACTTTCGCCGCCGGGTTCGAACCCCTGCTGGGCGAGGCCGTGAACGAGGAAACCCGCCAGCGCGCCGCCATCCTGTCGGGCATCGACCGGCTGCGCCACCGGCTGACGCTGACCGCGCTGGCCATCGGCGCGGCGGCGGGGCTGCTGGCGCTGGCGGTCTACCTGGGGCTGGTGCGCCCGCAGTTTCGCCGGCTGGACGCGCTGCGCGACGCCGCGCGGCGCATCGGCGCCGAGGATTTCGCCGTCGCCCTTCCCGAGGGGCGCCGCGACGAGATCGGGCGCCTTGCGCGGGAAACCAACCGCATGGCCGGGGCGCTGGCCAGCCGCGCGCGCGACGTGGAACGCGATCGCGCGCAGCTGTCGGGCATCATCGACGCGCGCACCAGGGAACTGGTCGCCGCCAACACCCGGCTGGAACGCGCCGACGAGGATCGCCGCCGCTTCTTCGCCGACATCTCGCACGAATTGCGCACGCCACTGACCGTCATCCTGATGGAAGCGCAGCTGGGCCGGCAGGGCGCCGACCCGCTGCCGTCCTTCGCCACGATCGAGGCGCGCGCGCAGCGGCTGAACCGGCGCATCGACGATCTGCTGCGCGTGGCGCGTTCGGAAACCGGGCAGCTTGCGCTGGACCCCGAACCGGTGCCCCTGCCCGCCCTGCTGGAAGAAATCCGCGCCGAAACCGCATCGGAACTGGCCTCGGCCGGGATGACGCTGACGATAGAGCCGGCGCCGCTGGCCGCGCTGGCCGATCGCAACTGGCTGCGGCAGGTCATCGTGGGGCTGATGCGCAACGCCATCCGCCACGCGCGTTCGGGCGGCGCGCTGCGCCTTGTCGCGCAGGACGCGGGCGGCATGGTGCAGATCGACGTGATCGACCACGGCCCCGGCATCGCCCCGCAGGATCAGGCGCGCATCTGGGACCGCTTTGCGCAGGGGGGCGGCACCGGCAACGCGCAGGGCTTCGGCCTTGGGCTGGCGCTGGCGCGCTGGGTCATCGAAGCCCAGGGCGGAGAGATCGCGCTTGTCAGCCCGGTGGACGGGGCACCCGGAACCAAGATCTCGGTTCGCCTTCCGCACGCGCCGCGTTAACCTGCCCGCATGAACGACACGCCCCGCCTGCTGGTCATCGACGATGACCCCGAAATCCTGTCCGCGCTGGCGCGCGGCCTGGCGCTGCACGGCTACGCGGTGGACACCGAGGCGCGCGCCGACACCGCCCTGCCCCGGCTGCTGAAGGGGGGCTTTGATGCGGCCATCGTCGACGTGATGCTGGGCGAGGACAGCGGCATCGCGCTGGTGCGCACCGCCCGCGCGCAGGGCGCGGCGCTGCCCGTGGTGATGCTGTCGGCGCTGTCGGACGTGGATCACCGCGCCGAAGGGCTGGACGCCGGCGCCGACGACTACGTGGTCAAACCCTTTTCCTTCGAAGAACTGGTCGCCCGCCTGCGGGTTCAGCAGCGCCGCGTCGCCGCGCTGCGCCCTGCCCCCGCGCGGCTGTCGGGCGCGGATCTGACCCTGTCGACCGCGCAGCGCAGCGTGCACCTGACCGAGCGCGAATTCGCGTTGCTGGCGCTGCTGGCCGATCACGCGGGCACGCCCCTGCCCCGCCCCGACATCCTTGCCGCGCTCTGGCCGGGGGATTCCGGGTCGGACAATGTCGTGGATGTCTACATCGGCTATCTGCGGCGCAAGCTCAAACCCGCGTCGGATTTCGGATTCGAGATCGTGACCCAGCGCCATCGCGGCTTTTGCC
>CAXICP010000152.1:0-7607 GCA_964022595.1 uncultured Salipiger sp. | reverse complement strand
CCCTGCTTGGCGGTTTCGACCCCTTCGGCGTTCGATGTCATGCCCATCGATGCCCCCAGCCCGATTACGGCTTCGATGATGCTGTCGGCGTCCGAACAGGTGCCCAGGTCGGTGATGAACGACTTGTCGATCTTGATCTTGTCGAAGGGGAAGCGGCGCAGGTAGCTCAGGCTGGAATAGCCGGTTCCGAAATCGTCCATCGCGATGCGCACCCCCATGGCCTGCAGCGACAGCAGCGTGTCGATGGTCGAATCGGTGTGGCTAAGCAGCACGCCTTCGGTGATTTCCAGCTCAAGCCGGTCGGCGCTTGCCCCTTCGTCGCGCAGCGCGTTGCGGACGGTTTCGACCAGGTTGCCCTGCCTGAACTGCACCGGAGAGACGTTGACGGCAAAGGACAGGGTCGGCCAGTCCTTGGCCTGGCGGCAGGCCTCGCGGATGACCCATTCGCCGATCGACACGATCAGCCCGGTTTCCTCGGCCAATCCGATGAATTCGTCGGGGCTGATCAGGCCGCGTTCCTTGTGATACCAGCGGATCAGCGCCTCGACCCCCTTGATTTCATTGGTTTCAAGGTCGACCTGCGGCTGGTAATGCAGCCGCAGTTCCTTGCGGTAGATCGCCTGGCGCAGGTCCGCTTCCATCTTCTTGCGCGACACCAGCTTGTCATTCATCTTGGGTTCGAAGAACCGGAACGCGCCGCGTCCGTCCAGCTTGGCCTTGTACAGCGCAAGGTCCGCCTGTCGCAGCAGCGTTTGCCCACTGCGGTCCGCGTGCGATACGCCGTCGCGCAGGGCGATGCCGACACTGACCCCGATCAACACCTCGTTTCCGTCAAGATCGAAGGGCCGGGAAAGATCCGCGATCAGCCGTTCCGAAAGCCTGGTGGCGCCGGTCGGCTGGTCGAAATGCTTCTGGATGATGGCGAATTCGTCACCGCCCAGCCGCGCAAGGATATCGTTGCGGCGCAGGGCGGCGGTCGCCCGTTCGGTCACCTGGCGCAGCAACTCGTCCCCCGCCGCGTGGCCAAGGATGTCGTTCACTTCCTTGAAATGGTCCAGATCGAGGCAAAGCACCGCCATCGTGCCCCCGGACCGTTCCGCGTCGCTGACGGAATGCGACAGCCATTCGTTGAACAGCGACCGGTTCGGCAGGCCGGTCAGGGGGTCGTGGCTTGCCAGGAACGCGGCGCGGTCGGTCGCCGCCTTCAACAAGCGCAGCGGCAATGTCTTGAGCACCATGAACGCTGCCGTCGCCAGGGTTGTGGACAGCGCAAGGATCAGCAGGCTGACATGCAGCGCCTCGCGCAGGCTGCGGGTCACCGTGACGTCGCCCACCGGCGTGCCGGAATCGTAGATCGGCTTCTGGGTGCTGATAAAGGGGGCCCTGACCATGGTGGACCCCGAGGCAAAGACCTCGGTCCCCGCTGCGTTGCGGATGACCGTCCGCTCGTCCTGCTCCGCACGCACCAACGCTTCAAGGCGCAGCGTTTCGTATTCCCACATGGCGGGGTTTTCGCCCACAAGGGCGGTCACCAGTCGGGCGCTCAGTTCCGCCTCGGCGCTTTCTTCGCCCTTGAGGTACTGCCGGGCGAAATAGAAATGCAGCGCCGGGGGCATGACCGCCACGATCAGCGCCGTGACCAGTGCCATGAGCGTCGCATATTGCGCCGCCCTCGGAGGCACTGGAGATAGCTGGGGATGCGTGCGGGCCATGGCGTTATCGCGGAGACGCGTGGTCGAGCGCTTCGAGGATTTCGCGCCCCTCGGGCGAGAAGACGAAGGCGGTGAACGCCTCGGCCGCGGGGATCGGCGCCTGGGTGCTGACAAGGTACAGCCCCTTGGAAAACGCGCCGCTGTCGTCCCCGGGCATGGCCCCGTCAAGCGTCAGAACCTTGAGGTTGCGCCCTTCCGAAGCGATCTGACCCAGTGCCACCGCGCCGATCGATCCGGGAAGATTTTCCAGCGTTTCCGCGTTGTTCTGGTCGTTTGTTGCCATGACAAGCCCGGGGCGATCCATGGCCGTGTCCATCGCGCTGGCCATGTCTTCGGACAGGCTGCGCAGGATTTTGATGTCGGATTCCGACGGGGGGCGCAGCACGACGCGCACGCGTTCACCCGTGGGCCAGTTGGGCATGGTGCCCGCGTACATCCGGGCCAGCTGTTCGGTGCTAAGCCCGTCGCTTTGCGTGCCGCGCGATGTCACGATCGCCAGCGGGGTCGTCGCGTAAAGCTGGGCCTCGGCGCCCTGCGCCGCTTCGGCATCCTTGAGCGGGCGCGAGCTGACGGACAGGTCGATCGCGCCGGCCACCAGCGCCTTGATCCCGCCGCTGCTGCCCAGGCTGGGCAGCACTTCGACGGTGATGTCGGGGTTGCGGGTTTCGAACGCACGCCCCAGATGTTTCATCCCGCCAAGGGCGACTCCGGTGCCGCCGATGCGCAGGGTTTCGGCGGATGCCGCGCCGGTTCCGGCCAGCAGGGCAATGGACAGGGCGGTTGCAAGGGTTGCCCTGATCGACTTGATACTCATGATCGCTCCAACAGATTTCGCACCTAAGTCTTACGGGCCAAGACGTAAACTTATCTTCACGCCTCGACGCTTCGCGCGGCTAAGTTCCTAAAATTGCACAGATAGGCCCGGCGCGCGGGCCGGGCGGGCAGCGGGCGGCCCTGTCTGGGCCCTTGACCTGCGCCCCTGTCGTAACGGCATCCTGAAAAAGGCCCGCGGGCGCGGGTGCAGGGGGTGCGAATGACAAGGCTGGTGATCTGTTGCGACGGGACCTGGAACAGCCCCGAACAGGAAGAAGGCGGGCTTCCCGCGCCCACGAACGTGGTGCGCCTGAAGGGAAGCCTTGCAGGGGTCGGGCCCGACGGGCAGCCGCAGCTGGCCTATTACCGCTTTGGGGTCGGCACCTCGGGCGGTCCGCTGCGCCGTCTGCGCGAAGGCGGGCTGGGAACCGGGCTGGGTGAGGACATCAAGAGCGCCTACTACTGGCTTGCAACCACATGGAAATCCGGGGACGAGCTGTTCTTCTTCGGCTTCTCGCGCGGCGCTTACGCGGTGCGCAGCCTTGCGGGCATGATGGGTCGCTGCGGGCTGCTGAACCTTGACGACGTGCTCAGCGAAAGCGCGCGCTGGGATAGGGTGGATGCGGCCTATGCCGCCTATCGGCACCTGCCGCCGGGGCAGCCGTGGGATACGCCGCTGCCGCGCCGGCGCGATGTGCCGATTCGCTTCATGGGGGTCTGGGACACGGTGGGCGCGCTGGGGATTCCGCAGGATTTCGGCATCAACCTGATGCGGCGGGTCCGAAGCCATCGTTTCCACGACACCCAGCTGGGCAAGGAGGTGCAGACTGCGCGCCACGCGCTGGCCATCGACGAGCGCCGGCAAAGCTTTTCCCCGACGCTTTGGCAAGGGCATGCCGCCGATCGCGACATCCGCCAGCTGTGGTTTCCCGGGGTCCATTCCGACGTGGGCGGCGGCTAGCGGGAACGTGGGCTGGGCGATGTGTCGCTGCGCTGGATGATCGACGAGGCGGCGGCCTGCGGGCTGGGCTTTGATCCGAAAGCCCTGGCGCAGATCGCCCCGAACCCGCAGGGGATCCGGCACAGGTCGGCCCGGGGGATCTTTGCCGTGCTCGGGCGCCAGCGGCCGCGCGCCGTGCCTCGGCTTGGCGCGGCTTGCGACGCGGTGCATCCCTGTGTTCAGGCCCGGCGCGACAACCCGCCGCTGGACCAGCCCGACTACTGGCCCGAGCGCAGCCTTGAAACGCCGGTGACGATTCCGATCTTTGCGCGCGAGCGTTGGAATGTCACCGGAATCTGGCTGCAAGCCGGTCAGCGCTATCGGTTTGATGCTGAAGGGGAATGGCTGGATCTGACCATCCCCTGCACGCCCGCCGGTCCCAGCCCCGGGCTGAAACCGGGCAAGGCCATCTGGGCGCTGTCCGCCCCGGCGAATGCGCTGCAGGACTGGCTGCGGCGCAGGCCGGGCAACGGCAGCGCGGTGGTCTGGGGCGCCCGGCGGCAGGCGCGGCTGCCGTGGCTGTCGCTTGTCGGGATCGTCGCCAACGGCCTTGGCGCGGATGCCGAGCGCGGCAAGGTCATCCCGCATGAAACCCTTGCCATCGGGGCCGGGGGCGTCTTTTCCCCGCGCAAAAGCGGCTATCTTTATTGCTACGGCAATGATGTCTGGAGCTTTTACGGCAACAACCGGGGCAAGGTGATGCTGCCCGTCACCCGGCTTGACCCGGGCGTCGCCTAGCGCACCGCGAAAATCATCAGGGCACTGTCTGCATCGCCATGGGGCACCCGCGCAAGGAAATCGGGCAGCGCGCCGGTTTCCAGAAGGTGCCCGAAGCCGGAAAACCCGTGCCGGTGCAGGGTCGCGATTTCCGGATCGTCGGGGCACAGCACCATATAGTCGACGCCGGTTTGGCTTAGCAGGGTTCGGGCCGCCGACGGGGTGGGCGCCATGGTGATTTCAAGCTGGCGGCGCATGCCGGACTGGTTGCGGTGATAGGGGCCGGACAGGGTGCGGTGATCGGTGTGCAGCAGGATCTGGGCGCCGAGATTCGACGGGGCGGACACGGTGCCGGTGGGCAAGGCGGCGAGGGTGGCCATTGATGCAGCGGTGAAGCAGGCGCGCGTTTCGTCATCGGGCGTGGGGGCGGCCTTGGCCGGGGGGGCGATGCGGCTGAACACCGCCTCGGCCCCGCTTAGCGTTTCGGCCCAGACCATCGGCAGGCTCAGCACGAAGCAGGCCAGCGCGGCAAGCGCGGCGGCGGGGCGCCGGTTGCTGCGCCAGGCCTGGTGCAGGCGCGTGATCAGCACGCCCATCACCGGCGCCGATAGCGCCAGCAGCGCCGTGGCGCCGCGCAGCTGGTAGACGGTGATCGCCAGCCCCGCCGCCAGCAGCAGCGCCAGCAGCAGCCAGTTGCCGCTTTTTTGCGCCCAGGCATAGCCGCCCGCGATCAGCGCGGCGGCGAGGCCAAGCAGGTAATAGCCCAGAAGATAGGGTTTGGCCGGACCCGAGATCAACTCGCCCAGGCCGCGCGCCTCGCTGACGAAGTTCAGCCAGCGTTCCACAAGGTACGGGTCCAGCGTGTCCAGCGGGTTGTGCAGGCAGGATGGCATGATCGCGATGGTGCCCGCCCCGATTGCTGCGAACAGTGCGCCCATGGCGGCTGCGCGGGTCGCGGGCGACCGGTGCGACACCGCCCAGGCGCAGGCCGCCATCGCCCCCATCCCAAGTGCGGCGGGAAGCGCAAGATCGACCGAAAGCGCATCGCAAAAGCCCCCCGCATAGGCCGAGGCGGGCGCGGTGGCGGGAAACAGCACTGCCAGCCCGCCGATGCCCCCGGCGGCAAAGCGCATGGTGGCGGCGCGCTCTGGGGCGCCGCGCGCCAGCCAGAATCCGGCCATCCCAAGGGTGCACAGCGCCAGCTGCGGCACGGTTTCGACCCCGACGGCAAGCGAGGCGGCCAGCGCCAACCCGGCAAGCACCGGCCGGGCCGGGCCGTCATGGCGGCCAAGCACGCCCAGCACCATCGCCAGCAGCAGCACGATCTGCACGTTGTGATGGTCGACCGCCCCGGGCAGGAAACGCACCTCTTGCCACAGCATGAGCCCGGCAAGCGCGGCGGCAAAGGGCGCGGCGCGCGGCCCCCCCAGCGTTGCGGCGATGCCCCCGGCAAGCCACATCGCCAACGCCAGCATCGCCAGCGGCCAGGCGAAGATGGCAAGGTATTCGGCCTGCGCCCGGCTAGTGAACAGATCCAGCAGCAGGATCAGCCCCGCGATGGGCGCGTCCACAAGGCGCGACCAATGCATTTCGAACCCGCCTTCCAGCCCCAGCCGGGGCTGGCGCATGTCGAACCAGGGCTGTCCGTTCAGCAGATCGCGCACCTCGACAAGGCGCAGGGCGGAATCGTTCATCATGCCCAGCAGGAAATCGGGCATTCCCGCGGTCTTGGCCGCAGTCACGATGGCGAGGTAGACGAATACGGCCAGCGGGATCCACCGTGCGCGGTCGGATCGGTTCATAGCTTGGGTCATCAAGGCTGCTCTTGTTCGATGATGGGGGCGCTGCCCGAATAGGCGTGGCCGGGGCGCCACAACGGCGCGCGGCGGGCAGGTAACGCTTGATTGCGACGCGGGCGGGCGTGCATCAAGGATCGCGACCGACCAAGCGAGCCTGCGCCATGCCCCGGACCACCGCCCCCGCCAGACGCCTCCAGCTGTTCGGCTTTGCCCTTGCGGGGGGGCTGGGGTTCGTCACCGATGCGGGCGGGCTGATGCTGGGCCTCGCGCTGGGGCTGGGGCCTGCGCCGGCACGGGTGCCGGCCTTCTTGGCGGCGGTGGTGGTGACCTGGGCCGTCAACCGGCACCTGACCTTTCGCACCACTGCGCCGCCGTCCTTGCGCGAATTCCTGCGCTACCTGGCCGCCATGGGGCTTGGGCTGGCGGTCAATTACGCGGTCTACCTGCTGGCGCTGCGCATCAGCGATGCGGCGCTTGCGCAGCCCGTGCTGGCGCTGATCCCCGCCACGGCGGCGGGGATGGGGGCCAATTTCCTGACGGCGCGACACGTTCTGAATCGCTAGGATCATGTGTTTTCCCGTTCTCAGGGGGCAGGGCGCCGGCCCGGGATCTGGCTGTCCTCGGGGCCGGGGATCTGAAGATAGGTCATGTAGCGCGCCTCTCGCCGGCCACGGGCGACGGTTTCCAGGATCACGGCGCAGACCAGCGACAGCGCCGCCAGCCCGATGCCCGTCAGCGACACGAACAGCGACGGAAACCGCGCCACCAGCCCGGTGTCCATGAATTCGGCCAGGATCGACAGGAACACCGCCGCCGAGGGCAGCGCCAGGATCGCGGCGAGGGCGGCGAAGAACTGCAGCGGCTTTTCCTCTTTGACCAGCAGGCCGATCATCTTGAGAATGCGGAACCCGTCGCGGTAGGTGCTGAGCTTGGACGCGGAATTCTCGGGGCGCGCGTAATAGGGCGTGGCAATTTCGTCGGCGGGCATGCGCAGTTGCAGCGTGTGGACCGTAAGTTCGGTTTCGATTTCGAACCCCTGGCTGAGCGCCGGGAAACTTTTGACGAAGCGGCGCGAGAACACCCGGTAGCCCGACAGCATGTCGTCGAACTGGCGCGAGAACAGCGCCTGCACAAGCCCCGTCAGCAGCCGGTTGCCGAACCTGTGCCCGGCGCGGTAGGCGGCGCTGTCGGTGCTGATCCGCGCGCCGTTCACCATGTCCAGCTTGCGATCCAGCAGGCGCGCGATCATCGCCGGAGCGCTGGCGGCGTCATAGGTCGCATCGCCGTCGGCCATGACATAGACATCGGCTTCGACGTCGGCGAACATGCGGCGCACCACGTTGCCCTTGCCCTTGCGCGGCTCGAAGCGGACGATGGCACCGGCGTCGCGGGCGATGCGCGCGGTGTCGTCGGTCGAGTTGTTGTCATAGACATAGATCTGCGCCTGCGGCAGCGCGGCGCGGAACTGGCGCACGGTCTGGCCGATGGCGGCCGCCTCGTCGTGGCAGGGCAGGATCACCGCGACCGACGGGTCGCGCCGCGGCGGGCGACGGGCGTCGATGGCGC
>CAXICP010000151.1:0-7614 GCA_964022595.1 uncultured Salipiger sp. | reverse complement strand
TTCGAACGCCGCGCGGTCGAACTGGTCGTAGCGCGACAGAAAGGCCGCCAGCGCCCAGGGTTCATCGTCGCGCCCCTCGCCGGGCCAGGCGGGCATGCCGGTGTACTTGAACCCGTGCCGGGCGATCCACCAGTATTCGCGCGCGTCATATTCCCCCGTCAGCATCGGAGGCTCGGGCTGCATGCCATGCACCACCGGGTTGCGCGCGATGCCCGGCGCGCCGTGGCAGGTCATGCAGCCGGTGGCGAAATGCCCCGCGCCAAGGCGGATCAGCCCGGGGTCGTCCAGGTCCACGTGGTCGGGAACCTCGATCCCCCAGCCGCGCGTGGTGACCACGTTGCGCAGGTACTGGTGCAGCACCGGCCCGACGCCCCACAGGTGGTCCTTGCTGGCAGCGATGTTGTAGGCGCCCAGCCAGTAAAAGGCGTTGCCCCCGATCACCGCCACCGCCAGCGCGGCGCCCGCCATTTTCTTCCAGCGGTTCATGCGCGTGCCTCCGTCAAACGTAGTGCCGTGGCCAGCCGCCCTAGCGCGGCCAGCAGGTAGATGGCGCCGCCCGCCCCGGCCATCAGCGCGCCGGCCACCTGCTGTTCCTGCAGCGCGTCCAGCCCAAGGTGCCCGGCGCAGATTCCGCCGTACAGATCGCGCGGGCTAAGCCCGATCAGCGCGCCCAGCAGGGTCATGTGCATGGTGGTGGCCAGCAGGACAAGCGCGCCTCCGAAGGCGCCGGCGCTGCGCACAGACGCCCAAAGCAGCATCCCCGCGCCCAGGAACGACACCTGTTCCAGCGCGAACCCCACCCCGTCAAGGCGCGCCCACATGTGCGGCCCCGGCAGGTGCCAGCCCCAGACCACGACCATTTCCGCCGCCGCCCCCAGCATCAGCGCCATGGCGCCCCCGCCCAGCGGCAGGCGCGGCGCCCACAGCGCGGGCACAAGCGCCGTGACGCCCAGGTGCAGCACCATGTGCAGCACCATCGACCCGGTCGCCAGCCCCGGCAGCGGGCCCAGCCACAGCGCCGCCAGCAGCCCAAGCGCCCCCGCCCGGCGCAGCATCAGGGCCCGGTCACGGCCCGCCGCAGGGTTATCTTCGCGCACCATCAACAAGTCCCGAACACGAAACCCGGGATCACCGTGAACACGATCGCCAGCACCGACAGGATGCACAGCAACAGCGACACGTGGCCGATGAACTTGTCCCGCCCCCGTTCCGAGCTTTCCGTGATCTCTTCGAAGATCACGAACACCCCGCCGTAGCGGCGCACCGCCCGCACCCCCAGCCAGACGATCACCCCCGCGCACAGCGCGCCCATGGCGGCGATGATCCAGCGCGGCTGGGTCAGCGACGGGCCGATCTTGGCGCACCAGACGGCGGCCAGCACGTAGCTGGCCACGAAATGCGCCGCCCACAGCGTCGGCGCCGCCACCATGATCCAGATCGAGCCCTGGTCGATGATGCGCGGCGCATCCCCCGGAGGCCCGAACCCCTCGGGCTGCTTGTCGGATTCCGGCTTCATGCGGCCCCCATCAGCAATGGAAACAGCGCCAGCAGGGCAAAGATCACGATCCCCGTCAGCGCAAGGAAATGGCTGAACAGCGTCAGGTTCATCAGATCGGCGCGGTAATCGCGGTTGCAGATGCCCGCCCGGATGCGCGCCGCCACGTACAGATGCATCACCGAATTCAGCAGCAGATGCAGCCCCATCCACAGGATCAGGATCCACACCATCGCATCATAGCTGTGCGCCGTCGGATCAAGCCCCACCGAATGCGCCGACCAGATCCACGCCGCCAGCCCCGCCGCGCCAACCGGCACCGCGCCCACCAGCAGCGCCATCGCCGCGCGGGCTGCCCCGGTGCCCAGCAACCGGCGCGCGCCCACGGTCATCAGCCAGCTTGCCATCAGCGCCGCGAACCCGGCCAGCAACCAGCCGAACGCCGGCAGCTGCGACGCCGCGGGCAGGAAATCGGGCAGCGCCGTCCAGTAGAAGAAATAGCTGAACACCAACCCCATGAAGGCGGTCATGTCCCCGGTCATGGTGATGAACACCGCCCACCAGCCGGGCGACCGGTTGCCCTGCGCATAGGTCGGCAGCGTCAGGCCCCGCCCGGCGTATTTGCGCGGCGCGTCGGGCACCTCGGACGTGCCGGTCCACAGCCAGCGCAGCGTGAAGGCGATGAACCCCGCGCCAAAGGCCAGCGTCAGCGCCCACAGGTGATAGGTGGCAAGGATGAACACCGCCCCAAGACAGCCCGCCGCGCCCAGCGTCAGAAAGGTCGGCCCGCCCACGCGGTGGATGTACAGCGGGCGCGCATCCAGGATGTCGGTGACGATCAGCTCCCGGCGGCCCTCTTCGGCGTCGGGCAGGAACCATTCGCCCCGGTCCATCTGGCCCACCACCTCGGGCTGTTCCCACAAGGGGTAACGCGTGTGGATATACGGGATCGACCGCACGCCCCAGGGCTTGCCCGGGATCTCGCCGGACCATTCCATCGTGCCCGCGTTCCACAGGTTGCGCTTGACCAGCGGCGCCTTGCCGCGCGGCCACAAAACGTTGATCGCCAGCACCGCGAACCCGGCGGCGAAGATGAACGCGCCCACGGTGGACACCATGTTCAGCACCGCCCAGCCATCGGACAGATCATAGGTCCAGACCCGGCGCGGCATGCCCATGATGCCGGTCCAGTGCATCGGCAGGAACGCAAGGTTGAACCCGCCGAACATCAGCCAGAACGCCCATTTGCCCGCCCGGTCGCTCAGCGCCCGTTGCGTGACGAACGGATACCAGTAACACACCCCCGCCATCAGCGGGAAAAGCATGCCCCCCAGCAACGTGTAATGCAGGTGCGCCACCACGAAATAGCTGTCATGCGCCTGCCAGTCGAACGGCACCAGCGCCACCATCACCCCGGTCAGCCCGCCGAAGACAAAGATCGCCAGCGCGCCCCCCGCGAACAGCATCGGCACGCTGGCGCGCACCTTGCTCAGCAGCATGGTGGCGATGAAACAGAAGATCTGGATGCCCGTGGGCACCGCCACCGCCTCGGATGCGGCCGAAAAGAACCCCAGCGAGATTTCCGGCAGCCCCGTGGTGAACATGTGGTGCACCCACAACCCGAAGCTAAGGAAGGCGACGCCGATCGCGCTTAGAACGATCCAGCTGTGCCCCACCATGGGCCGGCCCGCAAAGGTCGGCAGCATGGTGGCGATCAGCGCGATGGACGGCAGGAAGACGATGTACACCTCGGGGTGGCCAAAGATCCAGAACAGGTGCTGCCACAGGATCGGGTCGCCCCCCCGGTCCACGTCAAAGAACGCCCAGCCAAAGGCGCGTTCCATTTCCAGCAGCAGATCGCCCGCGATCAGCGGCGGAAAGGCGAACAGGATCATCCCCGCCACCACCAGCACGTACCAGCAGTAAAGCGGCATCAGGTTCAGCCGCATCCCCGGGGGGCGGCATTTCAACACGCCCACGATCAGCTCGACCGCGGCGGCGATGGAACTGACCTCGATGAAGGACAGGCCCAGCAACCAGATGTCGGCGCCAAGGCCGCTGTATTCCTTGTTCGACGACAACGGAGCATACATGAACCAGCCGCCCTCGGGGGCGACGCCGAAAAAGATCGACCCGCAGACGAACACGCCCCCGATCAGGAAACACCAGTAACCAAAGGCCGACAGGCGCGGAAACGGCAGATCGCGCGCGCCCAGGATCTCGGGCAGGATCAGGATCGCCACCGCCTCGAAGATGGGCACCGCGAACAGGAACATCATCGCCGTGCCGTGCAACGAGAACATCTGGTTGTACAGTTCCTGCCCGAACAGGTCGTTGTTGGGCACCGCAAGCTGCATGCGCATCATCAGCGCAAGGATGCCCGCGAAGACGAAGAACCCGAAGGACGTCAGCAGGTACCACTTGCCGATGTTGGAATTGTTGACCGCGGTGATGATCTTCCAGCCCGGCGGTTCCTGCCAGGCCCGCGCCAGGCGCGCGCGCTGCGCGGTGTCGCGCGCCTCGTCATAGGGTTCGGGCGCCGGAAGCTGCGACAGGTCGATCTCTTGCGTCATTCTGCGTGGTCCAGGTTCAGAAGGAAACTCACCAGCGCATCCAGCCGCGCGCCGCTCAGGTCGGGATAGGGGGGCATGTCGGCCTCGGGTTTCATGGCGTGGGTGTCGGTGATCCAGCGGGCCATGTTCTCGGGGGTCATGTCGTAGATGCCCGCGCCAAGGCGCGCCCGGGCGCCCACATGGGTCAGGTCGGGGCCGACCGGGCCGGCGGCCTGTGTGCCGCGAATGGTGTGGCAGGCGCCGCAGCCTTCCTCAAGGAACACCGCAAGGCCCGGATCGTCGCCTGCCACCTGCGCCGGGGCGGCTTCCGCCGCCAGCCAGGCGTCGAAATCGGCCGGTTCCATCACCACCGCGTCAAAGCGCATCAGCGCATGGGCGCCGCCGCAGTATTCGGCGCACAGCCCGCCCCAGCTGCCCAGCTTCTGCGGGGTCAGCGCCAGCGTCGTCTCGCGCCCCGGCGTCATGTCCATCTTGCCGCCAAGGGCGGGCACCCAGAAGGAATGGATCACGTCATCGGCGGTCAGGCGGAACAGCGCGGTGCGATCCAGCGGCAGGCGGATTTCATTGGCGGTGACCACGTCGCCATCGGGGCCGTCATAGGTCACGCGCCACCACCAGCGTTCGCCATCGACGCGCACGGTCAGATCGCCCTCGTCGGTGGTGATGTCGCGCAGGATCACCAGCCCCCAGACCAGCAGCGAGCACACGATGATGGTGGGAATGACCGCCCCGCCCCAGATGATGAACCAACGCGCCTGGCGTTCCAGCCCGGGGTCGACCTGCCGCCTCTGGGCATAGACCGCCGCGCCGATCACGCTGGACCAGATCACCGCCGCGCCGATCAGCAGCACCCAGAACAGCCCCTCGACCCGGTCCGCCTCGGCCCCCGCCGAAGACAGCCAGTTGTGCCGCCCCGAACACCCGCCCAGCAGCAAGGCGGCAGTCAGAAAAGTGAATTTGCGCAATACTTCAGCCCTGTCCGGAAGACCCGTTCGAAAGCCAACCGGCGAGCCGCCCGCTGGTTCCCGAAAAAGTGACAACCCCGGAACGAGGGCGTCAGCCGCGCATTGCCTGCACCGCCTCCCTTAGCGCAAGTTCCAGCGAGCCGGCGGAAAACGGCTTTTGCACGATGGCGCAGGGCGGATAGGTGTCCGACAGTTCCGACGTGGTGCCATAGCCCGTCGCCAGCACGAAGGGCACGCCGCGCTGCGCCAGCGCCTCGGCCACCGGCAGCGACTGCTCGTCGCCAAGGTTCACGTCCAGCACGGCGAAATCCACCGGGTTGTCGGCCACCCAGGCCAGCGCCCCCGCGACCGACGACTGGATCTCGACCGCCTCGGCGCCCATGTCTTCCAGCAGGGCGGCGGCATCCATGGCGATGATCAGCGTGTCCTCCAGCACCAGCCCCATGCCCTGCAGGCGGAACGTTTCGGGGGCGGGCGCCGGCGCGGGCGCCAGTTCGGGCGGGATGTCATCAAGGATGTCGGTGATGGCGTTGGGCGGCAGGCGAAAGCGCGCCTCGACCCCCGTCAGCTTGTAGTCGATGCCGGCATCGCCGCGCAGCTCGTGGGGGATCGCCTCTTCGATGATGGTGCTGCCGAACCCGCGCCGCGTGGGCGGGCTGACCGGCGGGCCGCCCCGTTCGATCCATTCAAAGATGAACCCCCCGGACCGGTCGACCGACGTCGTCACGATCACCGAGCCGCTTTCGTCGCACAGCGCCCCGTACTTGACCGAGTTGGTCGCCATCTCGTGCAGCACCAGCGCCAGCGTGGTGTAGGGCTTGGGCGCGACCATCGCGTCGGGGCCAATGATGCGCACCCGCTCGGCCTTGCCCGCCGCGTAGGCGGCGAATTCGCAGCGCAGCAGTTCCTTGAACGACGCCGGTTCCCACCGCTCTGCCGTCAGCTGGTCATGCGCCCGCGCCAGCGCCTGGATGCGCCCGTCAAGATTGGCGGTGAAATCTTCCAGCGAGGTGGCATGGCTGCGCGATTGCGCCAGCAGCCCGCGCATCAGGTTCAGAATGTTGCGCACCCGGTGGTTCAGTTCCGAAATCAGCAGCTGCTGCTGTTCCTGCGACCGCTTGCGTTCCATGTTGGCCGCATCGGTGACCTTCAGGAACACCTCAAGCAGCACCGTGCGCAGCAGCTCGGCGGCGTGATGTTCCGGCGCGCTCCAGGGCAGCGACTTGCCCAGCACCGTCTGGCGCCACGCCTCAAAGCTCTTGCGGGGGGTCAGGCGAATGCCGTTGGGGCCCAGTTCCGCCGGCTTTTCCGGGTTGCCCGCCCAGGTCACGCTGTCTTCGACCTGCCGGCGCGTCAGCACAAGGTAATCGCGCGGGCGCTTGGATACGGGAATGGCCAGAATGCCCGCCACCCGCGTTTCGTAATCCTGCGCGGGCGGGTGCAGGCGGCCAAGACAGTCGGTCTGGAACACCTCGGCCCCGATGGACCGGTCAAGGAAACGGGCGATGCCGCGGAATTCCTCTTCGGTGGGGGCGATGCCCGTGGCGCTGAAGGTCTCGTCCTCGTACAGCACCAGCCCGTCATGGGGGATGACCGTGGCCAGATCCTCGGACACCGCCAAAAGGCTTTGTGCCAGCGGGCGCCCGTCGGCCATCTGCGCCATAAGCTGTGCCTGCAACCGCGCCGTCGCCTCTTCGGTGCGCTTGCGCTGCGCCGATTCGTGGCGCGTCAGCTCGTAGCTGAACATGTGGGCGAACATCTCGATCGCGGTGCGCCGTTCGTAATCGATATAGCGCGGCGTCTCGTGGTGGCAGGCGAACATCCCCCACAGCGCGCCGTCCTTCATGATCGACACCGACATCGACGCGCGCACCCCCATGTTGCGCAGGTATTCGATGTGGATCGGCGACACCGCCCGCGTCACCGCCAGCGAAAGATCCACCGGCGCCGCCCCCTCGCCCCCGGGCTGCGCGATGGGGCTGCCCGCATCGTCCACATCCGCGATCAGCCGCAGCAGCGCGCGGGTGTACAGCGCGCGCGCCTGTTTGGGGATGTCGCTGGCGGGGAAATGCTGCCCCATGTAGCGGCGCTGCCCGTCGCTGCGGCTTTCGGCGATGACCTTGCCCGACGCGTCGGGCTGGAACTGATAGACCATCACGCTGTCAAAGCCCGACATCTCGCGCAGGGCGCGCGCCGCGTCGCGGGCCAGCATCGGCAGGCTGTCCTCGTGGCGCAGGGCGGCGATATGCGGATAGACATCCAGCAGCACGTCATGGCTGCGGTTGTCGGCCTTGGGTTCGAATTCGATGATCAGCCGGCTGCCCGATCCGTGCACCGACACGTCGAACGCCCGCCCGTTGCCGCGCATGGTCACTCCGAACAGCCGCGCCACCCCGTCGCGGTCGCGGATCGACCGCAGCGCCTTGCGGATGCGCACCAGCCCGTCGGACACGATCAGCTCTGCCAGCGGGCGCCCGATGGCATCCTCGCGCGGCACGCCCAGGATGTCGCCCAGGTTGTCCGACGCCAGCTGCACGATCATGTCCCCCGACACGGCGACCAGCGCCCCGTAGGATTGAAC
>CAXICP010000150.1:0-7619 GCA_964022595.1 uncultured Salipiger sp. | reverse complement strand
AACGCCCGCGCCGGTCGAAGGTGAAATAAGGGCGGCTGTTGACCGCGGCGTTGAACCCGAACGAGCCGCGCACGCCAGACACGGTCTGCATCATCGCGCCGTTGCGCATCTGCATGGTGCAGGACGGGATCGCGGTGCCCACCGGCAGCGGCGTGTAGACGGTATCGCCCGCGTCGTCGGCCTTGGCCATGGCGGAGGACAGCAGCAGGTGATCATAGGCCGGCACGGTGGTCGACGGGCCCGGCGCGGCTTCGACCTGGTACTGGGCGCCGGCGCGGATGTTGCTGAGATCCTCGGCCTGCGCGCCTTCGATCCCGTTCAGGAAATCCTGCTCGGTGTAATCGGCATCGAGCATGTTGAAGGTCACTTCGCGGCACAGGATCGCGTCGGTGGCGGCGGTGGTCTCGGCGGCGCCGAAGACGGTCTCGATCACTTCGCGGATCAGGCGTTGCTTGTAGGTCGCCATGGGTCAGCTCCTCATGAGATTTGAATGCGCCGGTCGAAGCGCAGGGTGAAATCGTCCTGCCAGAACAGGCTGCCTTGCCCGTCGATCCCGCTTTGCAGCGCGCCGCGGGAAAAGCGGAAAGCACTGCCGCCGGCCTCGGGCACGAAGGATCCGAGCGAGAGCAGCACCGCCTGGCGCAGCGGCGCGAGGCTGGTGGTCGCCTGCGCGCCGGTCACGTCGGCGATGTCGCGCACGGCCATGATCACGCCGATCCGGGCGGTCACCATCTGGTCGACCAGATCTTCGGTCAGGTAACGGGTCTCGCCAGCGGTCTCGCCCAGCAGCACCACGAAGGCGGACGGGTATTGCAGGCTGCGCAGCCCGACGCGGCCAAGATCCGCCGCCAGCCCGACCAGGGCAAAGGCGGAGACATCGGCCCGCAGCCGATCGCGCACCAGGATGGGGTCGAGCTGGATCATCGCGGCAGCTCCTGATCGAGCAGGTCGGCGAAATATTGCAGCGACAGATCTTCGATGTCGGCGCGCTCGTCCTGCGAGATCCCGAGGTAGGGGCGCGCGGGGATCTTCACCGAGGTCGCGATGACCTGCTCGCCGTTCGCCAGGGTGAAGAACAGCGCGCCCTTGGTCTTTGGCGTGATCGTCGCGCCGGTCTGATGGACCCCGGCGTAGATCAGGTTGGACCCGATCGCGACGCGCGACGGCTCCGCCTCCGAGGTGATCGAGCGCATCAGTCGCCCGGTATCGTGCAGCGTTGGCCCGGCATTGCCTGCGCCCGGCTCGCCCTCTTCGCCGCCGCCAAGCATTGCACGCAGGCTTTTGGGCCATGGCACACCGTCGGGGCTGACGTTTGTGGTCGAGATCCGCTCGACAGCGCCATTCACCAGAACCGTGCCGATGAGGTCCATCAGCTCGGTCATATCCACGGCACCGAAGGACGCGCGGGCAAGCGCGGCCTGCGGAGCGGCGTCTTCGAAGTTGACCTTGAGCGTGACGGCCATCTCAGAACCCCTTCAGCCGGTCGCGGGTGAACTGGCGTTCCGGCCCGTCCGTCATTGCGACGCCTGGCGAGGTCAGCGTGCTGTCGCCGTCGCCATCGTCGCCAATCGAGGTCTCGCCCTTCGCGATCGCCTTCAGCGTGGCGACGGCATCCTTGCGCAGCCGATCGTAAGTCTCGGGGTTGTGTCCAAGGTTGGTATAAAGCCGGTGCATCGCCAGATCCCGGCACAGCACCGTCAGGATGTGCGGCGCATCGGCAAGCGGCAGCCTCACCACCTTCGCGATGTAGGTGTTGATCTCGGCCGTGGCATCCGCCAGCGCCTGCTCGATCCGCGCATCCGACGTGGCGGCGCCGCCCGCAAAGCTGGTCAGCAGGGCAAGGTCGTTGTCAGGGATGACGGATTTGAGCTGGTCAGCGCTGGCGTAGGTCATGGCTCAGCGCTCGATGCGGAACATTGGGTCGGCCTCGAGCACGGCAAGGTCGAAATCGGACAGCGCGGTCTCAGCGATCACGGTTTCACCTTCGTCCCAGCGGCGCCCGGCACGGCGCCGGCCCTCGGGGCGCAGGCAGGTGACGGTGATCGTGGAGATGTCGGCGTCGAGGGGGTCGGACGGGCCGCTGTCTGCTTGAGGCGCGGTCTGCGCCGCAGGCACGTCGGGGCTTTGGGCCCTGGTTGCGGCCTCCTGTGCCCCCTTGGTATCGGTGTCGGGCAGCGTGGCTTCGGCAGCCTTGGCGGGCGCGGCCTGATCTTTCGCAGCCCCGGTTGCATCGGCGGGCTTTGCGGCGGCGGTGGATTTGGTGGTGGTGCGTGCCATCGATGGCGTCTCCTGTTCTGGGGCGGCAGGGCCGGATTTCGCCGGCCCCGACCGGTCAAGCGTGGGATCAGAGCGTCAGACGGCCTTCGACCATCAGCTCGGCGGTGTTGCGCCACATGTTGGTGGCCCCCGCCGCATCGCGCTCGGCCAGCAGGATCTCGCGCGCGGGACCTTCGTTCGCCGCGGACACCACCAGAAGCTTGGGGCGAAGGTTCAGCTTGCGCCCCTTATGGCCACGGGCGGAAAGCATCGCCGCGCGGGCCAGGGCGTAGTTCTCCGCCGTCAAAGGCTGACGCGAGGCATAGGCCAGTTGCCACGCCCCGAACCCGGCGGCGCAGCGGCGCTTGGCCCCCCACATGAACTCGTCCTGCATGAAGACGTTGTCGTCGGTCAGCGAGGTCTTGGGGGTGATCCGGGCCGCTTCGCGGTCCTGGAAGATCAGCGGTTTGATCGCGCGGGTGTCGTCGATCAGATACCAGGCCGCGCCGGAACCGCCCTGAAAGTTCGACACCGAGGTCTCGACGCCGACGACGTTTTCGACCGGGTGATCGGTGTCAAAGAACATCTGCCCGTCGTAATGCTCGGTGGTGAAGCCCTTTTCGAGCTGTTCCCACACCAGGTCGTCGGGCAGCTCGGCGGCGGTCTGGCCCATGTCGCTGACGACGGGCGCGAAAATGCCGACCTGATCGTCGGCGATGTCATCTGCGGCGACGGCGACGGTCTTTTCGAACTTGCGGTTGGTGATGGTGAAGCCATCGGTTTCCAGCCGCTCAATGTAGCGCTCGCCGATCCATTCGCGCATCGGGCCCAGCTCGGACAGCTTCGGGTAGGCCTGGTTGCGTGTGGTCGAATTCACCGTCATGGCGATCCGGCCATAGGTGGTTTCAACGCCGGTCAGACGTTCGTTGAACGCGGTGCTGAAGGCGGTGTTGATGGCCGCGAGGGCCGCTTGGGTAATGTCCATGAAAGGGCTCCTCAGAGGATTTCGACGACGACGCCGAAATCGGTCACGTCGAGGCATTTGCCAGCGACGAGCGTGCCCGTGGCGCCAACGGTGTTGTCATCGACGACATAGATGTCCGAGCCAATGTCGGTGCGGTCGAGCGTGCCGTTGTTGGCGACCAGGAACGGGCCGCGTTCGATCGGCACCGAGATGTCGCCGGCGGCGCCATCGCTGTTGTCGGCCTCCTCGATGGCGACACCGCGCATCGTGGTGGCCGCGGGGATTGCGCGAACCGCGTTGCCCGAGGCGTCGAGCGCAACCATGGCGCCGGCAAAGATCCGGGTCGCGGCGGCGACCGGATCGGCGAAGCGCTGGCCCTGGCCAACGCGGGTGCGGGGGGCGTTCTTTGCGAGCGCGGTCATGTCAGGCGTCCTTTTGGGCGGCGTTGCGGGTGGCAAGGAACGCGTCCTGGCTCAGCCCCATCATCGAGGCCACCTGGCGTTCGGTGGCATCGAGCGTGTCGGTCCTGGCGGGCGGGGTCTGGCCGGCCAACTTGCGGGCGCCAAGATTGACGACAGCCGGGACCGATGCCGCCCAGCGGTCGAACTCGGCCAGATCCTTCGAGGCAAGCTGGGTGGCCCAGTCTTCCATCGCGGGCGTCAGCTTGCCCGCGTCGCGCGCGGCCTGCAGCGCGGTTTCGGCGCGGCCCTGGTTCACTTCGCCCTGCAACGAGGCGAACTGGGTCTGCAGATCGGTGAACGCCGTAAGCGGCACGTATTTGCCCGGATCGACCTCGGCCGCGCCGGTGAAACGCGCGCAGACCTGGGTGACAAGCGCATCGCCGGTGGCACCGGCGGCAGACGCAATCGAGGCCATCTGGGTTTCGGTCGTGCAAAGCGCGCCGACGCGCTCCACGATGGTATCGGGCGCCTGGGCATCCAGCCCCAGCAGCTCCGCGATCTGTTCGATCGGGTCCATATGTTCATCCTTCGATGCGATTTGACGGAGTTCAGGAAGGGCCGGGTTGTTGACCAGACCGGCCCCTTCGATCAGCGCGACGGTGCCGTCGGGCCGGGTCTTGAAAACGGGCGAGAGGAAGCGATAGGCGCGCCCCTCAAGTGCGCGCCGCCCGTCGTCGGTCCATTCGACCGACGCCATGATGCGATCCCCTTCAAGCTGCATGGCGGTGATCCAACCTGCCGCCCGGCTGTCTGCCGTGCCCTGAGGCGCGAGGGAGCGATGATCGAAGTCGATCGGAAGCACATGACCGGTGGCCATGGCAAAGCTCAGCTCGATGACCGACGCGGCGGTGCTGGGATCGAAGATCAGCTGCTGACGCCCCCGCTTGTCGGCCAGGCGGAAGGATCCGACAGGGATCAACTCGATCCGGTCGGTGATCCCGGACGGCAGAGGCGCGAGGGCGCAGATATGGCGGGTCAGCTTGTGCATGACCCTGCTTTGCCACGGGCCGCAGAAAAAGTGCCCGGGGATGCGGTTTAGGGGGTGTCGATCCTGCCTGCGCGGATGGTGGGAGAGAGGTCAGGCCGAGAGGGTATTCAAAAACGCCGGAGCGCGTTCAAAAAGGCCCGCCTCGGGATCTGGCGGGCATGTGTCGCCCTGACGGCTCAGCGCGCCTGTGCGGCGCTCTGAGAGGCACGATCTTCGAGCAGCTCGACCATGGTTTCGGCATGCGCCAGACCGATGTCGTGACCGGCGACGTCTTCGGGTTCATCGCGCAGTTCGGCAAGAAGTCCGCGCCACCCTTCGAGATCGAAGAGATCGGGTTCAGGGCGGATGATGATCTTCATGACGACAGCCTTTCGATCAGGTCGGCAAATCGCACAAACAGATCGCGCATCCGGCCCGTGATGCTGAAATCGTAGCGGATCGCGCCCCGCCGCTCAAGGTAAAGCGCAAGAGCGTGAAGGGAAACTGCCCGGCGATCATCCTCTGCGAGCACCTCGTCCGCCAGCATTTCGAGCGCTCGCACACTGAAATCCCTGACATGCGGCGCCATGATTTCCTTGCCAGGGCGCGCGCGCCAGATCGAACCGCCCGGTGAGACAGCTAGTATCGAGCCCGCCTGGGGGGTGCCGAGCACTCTTAGATCCTGAAGCGAAAGCGGCGTTTCTGTCTGGTGACTGTGAAGCAGGTCCGCGCGACCGGCACCCAGTTCAGTGATTGCCGCATCTACGGAAACCCGATCGGGGGTGTCGGGATCCGCATCCTTCAGCACCATGCGATCCGGGCCATCGGTCACGACAAGGCTCTCGCGGCCAAGGCTCGTCTGTCGTAAGCGCATCGCCTGGACGATCCCGCCGATCCGGGCGCGGTCTTCGGGCTCCGCGTCGGGCATGATCTCGGCCACGCGGTCTCTGATGTCCAGCCAGGCGGCGCCGGGGTTGCTGTCGAAACCGGGGTGAATGCCCTTCGGCACCAGCTGCGCTTCGCCGGTGCGCTTGTTCGTCCAGGGCTGTTCATCAAGGTCGATCGGATCCGACACGCTGCGCCCGTTGCGTGTCATCCAACCTTCGGTGCGCTGGATCACGGTGCAGCCGCAGAAATAGCCGTTGGGCGGATAGATCCGCCGCCAGATCGGATCGTCGACGCGCCAGATCTTGTCATTATAACGCTCGTGGTCGTGGCGTTTCGACGGGCGTTCGATCTGGATGTAGTGCAGGTACGGGAAGGCCTTCTTCGTGCGTTCGATGCGCGCCCAGTGCCCGGCGGCATAAGATGTCCTCATGTTCGTGTCGAAGATCGTGCGCAGCCGGCGCATCGAGCCGAGCTGCACCTCTCGCGTTTCTCCAGTCAGCGGATCGTCCATGATCGCGCGGCCCCACCAGCCCGCCTTGACCAGGGCGGGCTTCAGATCAGACTGGAACTGCGCCAGCGTGCGCCCCTCGGACAGGGAGCGGTCGAACTCGGCGCGGATGGTTTCCAGCACGTCGTCGCGCATGGCCTTGGCCACCACGAAATCCCGCGCATGCTCCTCGCGCCAATGGTCACGATAGTCGAAGCGGTTCAGCTGCGGCGCCAGCCCCTTGGAGCGCCAGAACGCGATGGCATCGCGCGGGGGAAGCGGCTCAAGCGTGATCACCCGGTCACCTGCGCGCCAAGCTCGCCCGCCAGCCGCGCGGCATAGGTCGAGCGGGTCAACAGATCCTGCATCGGGCCCGCGGCGGGATCATCGGCGAAGGCGGCCAGGATGTCCTGGACCTCTTCGATCGACTGCGCCCCGGCAAGCGCTTCGAGTAGTGGGCCGATCTCGCTCTGCATCGCCTCTTCCAGATCGCCTTCGGAAATCAGCGCGTCGACCAGGGCGTCGATGCTGTCTTTCGGGGCTGGCGTGTCGTCACGCGAGGCAGCGATGCGCACCGGCGGATCTGCCTGCGGCGTTGTCGGGGCCGGATCGCCCAGGACGTCTTCGTCATCATCAGGGCGACGCAGATTGAACGCGCGATAGACATCGGCCGTGGCGATGCGCAGGCCCGGCGGGCGCTTTTCGATCAGGTTGAGCAGCGCCTGCGTATCGACCGCGTCTTCCATCTCGAAACGGATATTGGGCAGAGGCACGGCGCGATCGGCGCGGAACAGCACCCGGCGCAAGGCCCCCGCAATGTCACGCTGAAGCGTTGCTGCCAGCTGCTCGGCGTCCGCGTCGCGGATGTCGTCGCGCACCTGTTCGTGGATCTTGCCGACGGCGTGACCCCCGGCAATGGCATCGGTGGTCGCGACCTGGCCGAGAACGCCCTTTGACAGCTGCTCATCCCACCAGCGGGTGTTGCCTTCATACAGCTTTTCCGACCCCGCCTGCGAAGCGCTGACGATCTCGACTTCCATTGACTGCGGAATGATCGCGGCCATGTCCACGCCGATCTGGCGCACGGCGCGCAGCAGGGTCTGGCGGTCCTGCGGCGAGGCGGAGGCGTCGTATTTGCCCAGGCGCAGCGGGTGCCCGTAGGCCTCGCAGAAGATGTGCCAGTCCTTGATCGTGTAGTTCTTGAACAGGTAGCCCCAGGCGGCAAGCCGGGCGAGCCCGCCCCGGATCGGCAAGCCGGATTTCGCCTTGGCCATGTGGATCACGTAGCTGTCGGGGCGCAGCGGCTGCGGCCCGGCATTGTCGCGCAGATAAAGGTGCCGCCCGTTGTCCTTGTCGAATTCGAACCAGCGTGGATCGACCCATTCAAGATCGCCGATGGTCAGCGCGCCGCCGATCCGGGCCCAGACGATCTCGCAGACCGAGTAGCTCTTGCCGATCGCGTCCATGATGTCGATCAGCGTGGTGCGCACCGCCGCCGAGTTCAGCACCTTGCGGGTGACGTCTGCCAGCTCGGCCGCGCCATCGCTCTCGTCGCCGGGCTCGACATGCAGCTCGAGCGAGCGGATCGCCCGTTTG
>CAXICP010000149.1:0-7696 GCA_964022595.1 uncultured Salipiger sp. | reverse complement strand
GCATGTAGCGCGAACGGTGCAGGTCGATGAAGCGGATCTTGCCCGCCGCCGGGTCGTAAATCACGTTGTCCAGATTGAAATCGCCGTGGATATAGACCGAAAACGGCGCGGGCAGCGCGGCCTCGCGCGCCTTGGCGGCGGCGATGAGCTGCGCGAACCCCGGCAGTTCGGCGCCGTTGATGCGCTGCGCCCCGGGCACGAGGCGCGGGTGCAGACGCGAGACATCCTTCATCCGCCGGGCCAGCTGGTCCATCGCGCCCATCGCAGCGGGCTCGTTTGTCAGCGTGGTGCGCCAGATGTCGCGCACCGTCCTGTGCAGCGCCTTTTGCGCGCTTGCCAGCGCCGCGTCGCTGCCGCCAAGCACGATGTCCTCGAAGGTCTGCCCGTCAAGATGTTCGATCAGCAGCGCCGCCGAGCCGCCGTTCTTTTCATAGGACAGGATTTCGGGGGCAAGACCGGGGTAGACCGAATTCCAGCTTTTGACGCCGACCCGCTCTTCCTTGACCTTGCGCCGGTCGCCATCCTTGAAGATCGCCGACACCGACCGCCCCTTGCCATCGCGCAGGCTGACCGACGAAATGGCCGAACCCGATCGCGTTTCGGCCAGCGGGCGCAGCGTCACGTCTTCGTCGCGCGACACCCCTGCCAGCACGCTGCGCAGGGTGAAATAGCGTTCGAACTGCACATCCTGGCCGATGTTGATCGACAACAGCGCCTCGGAGATCGCCTGCAGCGCCTCGCCCATGCGCGTCACCTCGTTCAGCGCCAGCAGCGCAAAGGCCAGGTCGCGGCTGTGCCTGGTTTCGCCCATGTCGCGCGTGAAGGTGGCGAACAGCCGGTCGTGGAAACGGCCGATGTCGGTGCTGACCCGCCCGATGTTCACCGCCAGCTTGCTGTCGCGGGAATCAAGCGCGCCCTGGATGCGCCCGATCGCGCCATGCACCAGCTTGAGCGGCGGCACGAAGGCATCGGCGCGCAGCACCTTCGCCCGCTGCACCTGTTCGGCCTGCATCACCGCGCGCCGCGCCAGCCGGGACAGCAGGTCAAGATTGCGCGCCACGGTTTCGATTCCCTGCAGGCGCAGGCGCTTGTCCTCGGCCTTGCCGGCGCGCAGCATCGCCGCCAGGCACGCCTTGCGCACCCGCCCGGCAAGGTTGGCCGAATAGCCCGCGCGCTGCATCAATTGCGCGGCGGCATCGCTTTGGGGCGCCTTGAAATAGGCGATCAGGCGGGCCAGCTGCCCATCCAGTTCGGCCAGCAGGAACGACATGTTCCGGGCGATGGCATCGGGCGTAGAGTCGGGGCGGCGCACGGTCCTGGCTCCTGGTGACGCGTTGGGGCCATCCGGCAGGCCCTGATGACAGCCTTCCGCGCATGTCGTAAAGCGGAAACCGTTGAATATCTCGTGCGCTGTATGACCAATCCGGCGCGGAATGCAAAGCTGCTCGCGGCGGAGATCACGATGAAGCCTTCCACGATCACCCTGCGCCGGCAGGTGGCCTTGCCCGACCCGCTGCGCGTTGCCCGCGCCCAAAGCGCGCCGCACCTGGGCCCGCGGCTGCTGTTCTTCAGCGGGGGCAGCGCGCTGAACGGCATCGCGCGGCGGCTCAAGCGGTATACGTATAATTCGATGCATCTTATCACGCCGTTCGACAGCGGCGGCAGTTCGCGCCAGTTGCGGCTGGAATTCGACATGCCGGCGGTCGGGGATCTGCGCTCGCGGCTGATGGCGCTGGCCGATGAAAGCGTGCTGGGCCAGCCCGAGATCTACGCCCTGTTCAGCCACCGGCTGCCGTCGAGCCGCGCGCCCGAACCGCTGCGGGCCGAGATCGACGAGATCCTGCGCGGGCGCCACCCGCTGATCGGCGCCGTGCCAAAGCCGATGCGCCAGCTGATCTGCACCCATCTGGACCGCTTTGCCGATGCGGTGGGGCCGGATTTCGACTATCGCAACGCCAGCATCGGCAACCTGATCCTTGCGGGGGGCTACCTTGGTCATGGCCGCGCGCTTGAACCGGTGCTTTTCATGATGTCCAAGATGGTCGACGTGCGCGGCACCGTGCGCGCCATCGTGGATGAAAACCTGCACCTTGGCGCCACGCTGCAGGACGGGCGGCAGGTGCTGGGGCAACGCGCCCTGACCGGCAAGGAAACCGCGCCGCTGGACAGCCCGATCACCGGGATCTTCCTTGTCGACGGTACGGAAACGGGCGCGCCGGTGAAGGTCAACCTGCCCAAGCGCAACCGCCGCCTGATCGAACAGGCCGAGGTCATCGCCTATCCGCCCGGCAGCCTTTATTCCAGCGTGGTCGCGAACCTGCTGCCCCGGGGCGTGGGGCAGGCGGTGGCCCGGCGCGCGGTGCCCAAGGTCTACCTGCCCAGCCTTGGCCCCGACCCCGAGGCCAAGGGCCATACGCTCGCCGATCAGGTGGGCGCGATCCTTGCGCCCCTGCTGCGCGATGCCGGGGGCGCGGCCGGCGCGCTGGACATGATGACCCATGTTCTGTGCGACACCGACGTGCCGCAAGCCGCCTGCGATGCGGTGACGGCGCGCCACGGCATCCCCTGCCTTCGCCTGCCGCTCAGGGATCCGGCGCGCCCGATCTATGACGCCGAAGCGGTGTCGCAGGTGCTTGTGTCGCTCAACTGAACAACTGCCCGCAACGCGCGTAATTTACTCAGGTTTTCCGGTACGGCATCGCTGGCGGACGGGGCGCTTTCACGCGTTTGCGGTGCGGGCTGCGGAACAGCGGGCCGCCTGCCGCAGGACATTTCCGCTCACTTTTTACGCGGAATC
Source organism: uncultured Salipiger sp. (assembly GCA_964022595.1). Lineage (GTDB taxonomy): Bacteria > Pseudomonadota > Alphaproteobacteria > Rhodobacterales > Rhodobacteraceae > Salipiger. The sequence goes on along the minus strand of CAXICP010000149.1, from coordinate 4,899 downwards.
GTGTTAGGGTTGAGTCGCATTGTACGGTATATTGGAGGGCAATTTATGTTCCTGGCATTGTCAGAAGACGTATTGGTCGTGACCGACGCGGACCGCTCGACCGGGATCGTGTCTACGGGAAAGCGCGGGGGTACCGGATTGGTTGTATCCGCCGGCTATGTCTCGGTTCTTGAAAAATTACTGATGCAGGACGGCGGGGAAAGCCCGTCGGTCAAGGAAGCGGTGAACGTGCTGGTCGAAACCGGCACGTTCGAGCGGCGCGAAGGCGATGCCCGCGAGGCGGCGGAAAAGATCCTGCTGGGCACGCCGGGCCTGCGGTTTTCCGAAAAGGCATCGCGACAGGGCCGCCCCGACATGGACGACGCGAAGGAAGGGTTCGCCGAACTGTCCGGCCAGGCCACCTGGCATCCCGACGGGCGCCTGACGCGCCGCAAGATCGGGGATCACAGCGTGATCTTCGTGCTTGGCAAGGAATCGCTCAGCAACCAGATCCGCCCAGTGCGCGGGATCGAGATCGCCGGCATCCTTGACCAGGGGCCGGTGCTGGGCGCCGCGTCCAGCGGCTGTGGCGCCTGCGGGGCCTGCGGCGTCTGCGGGGGCTGCATTTTGTGCGCCGAGGTGAACTATGCGGTCGCGGCGGCATCGGCGACGGCGGCGGTCGCGGTCACGGCGGCGGGCGCGGCCTTTACCATCGATCCGCGCCGGGTGCGCGACGATTTCAACATCCATGCGTTCCGCGAAACCCAGATCGACTCGCTTGAACGGCTTCAGGGGGCCATCAAGAAGATCCAGCCCGAGTGACACAACGCGCCCGGCCCCGCGTGGTCAGCCACGTCCGGGGCCGGGCCATTGCAACGCATTCCAGGGTAGGAATATTGCCATGAAGGATTTTTCCACGCTTGACTGGTCGGCATTCGCGACCTGCTATCCCGTTCTTGATCCGCGCATCGACCTGCACCGGTCGGCCATCGGCGGCAGCATCGTCTACGGGGTCGACGACGGCACCGAGGGGCTTGAACGCATCGGCTACCAGATTATCGAAACCGAAGGGTTCATGATCGAATACCTGTCGCTTTGCGACGGAACGGCGCGCCAGGGCGACATCGTCGCCGCCATGAGCCGGCGCATCAACCCGCTTATGGGCCCGGCGCTGGCGGAACGGGCGCTGCGCGCGTCGGTCGAGGCGGGGTTCATCACCCTTAGCCCCGCCGAAGTCGACCGCGCGCCGTTGCGCCTGACCGGATCAGAGCGCAGTTTCCAGCCGCAGCACCTGTGCCTGGAAATCATCGAGACGTGCAATTTCAGCTGCGATCACTGCTATTATTCCTCGTCCCCGTTCAAGAAGGGCCGCCTGTCCCTGGATGACGCGGTCCGGATCATGGACACGGCGCGCGCCTCGGGGGTGCGCGTGATCGAGATCACCGGCGGCGAATGCACCATCCACCCGGAATTTCGCGAAATCCTGGCCCATGCCTGCAAGAACTTCGACCTCGTCGCGATGATTTCCAACGGCTACAAGCTTGGCAATGACAGCGCCCTGGCGGACTATGTCGGCGGCTTTGGGAACCTCATGGTGCAGATCAGCATCGACGGGCTGGCCGATCACCACGACCGTTTTCGCAAGCACCGCAAGTCGTTTGAAGCCTGCGAGCGCGCGGTGCAGCGGCTGGTGGCCGCCGGGCGAAAGGTGCGGATCGCCATGACCGTCACCGATGAAAACCTGGACGACATCGTGCCGATGTTCCGCAATGCCAAGGCCTGGGGCGCCTTGCAGGTGGTGTTTTCGCCGGTGGCGTCCATCGGGCGGGGCTGCAACCTGTCCGATCCGGGCGCGGGATCGCGCGCGCTTGTGGGCGAGATCACGCGCCGCCTTGCCCCGTTCACGGGCGATCCGATCCTTGGCGCAAGCGCGGCGACCCCGGCGTCGGCGCGTTATCAGGAATCGACCAATTGCGGCGCGGGGTGGCGCACCTTTGCGGTGGATTACGATGGCAATGTGCGCGCCTGCAACTATTCGCGCGACAGCAAGAAATTCGGCAACCTGCTGGAAGACGGGTTCGAATCCGTCTTTTCCCAGAAGGCGAATTATCTGTTTCGCAACGCGCCGTCGCCGGGGGGCAAGGAATGCGGCGAGTGCAGCTATTATTTCAACTGCAAGGGCTGTTTCGTCAAGGCGTTCATGGTGTCGGAAACGGTCTATCCCGACTGTCCCTGGCGGGCGAAATGGTTCCCCGACATGCCGCTTGCGCTTGAACCGGACAGGGCGCCGGTGCTGTCGGCCGCCGACGGGCTGCGCGGCCTTCCGGTCGGGGACAAGGCGCAACTGTCCGCCTGCGCAAGCTGCGGCACGATCGGAGGAGGATGCCACTGATGACACGGCGCGGGTCAAACAGGCTGGGGCTTTTGGGTCTGCTGGGCCTTCTGGGGCTGGGCGGGCTGGTGTGGGAACCCATGACATGGGCGGCCATGCTGGGGTTTCTGGGCTTCCTTGGCTTCCTGCCGGGGCGGCGCTGGTGATCGGTGCCTAGCCGCTCAGGCGGAAGAAAAGCCCGGTCAGCTTGTCGGGCAGGGTTTCGATCTTGTCGACCGCGATGAAGCGGCTGCGCCCGAAGATCCTGTCATGGCTCTGGCCGGCGGCGTTGCCAAGGGCGATGCAGAAACAGTCGATCCCGCGCGCGGACAGCGATTGCACCGCGCGCCTTGCGTCGGCGGCAAGGTAGGCGCGGTCCGGCACGTCGATGTCCGAAGGTTCGCCATCGGTCAGGATCAGCACCAGCCGGCGATGCGCCGCGACGGGGTCAAGCGATCGCCCGGCAAGGCGCAGCGCCGCGCCGATCCGGGTGGACCATGCCGGTGCGATCCCCGAAAGGGCCATGCCCGTCGCCATGCCAAGGCGGTCGTCGAACCCCTTGATCGGAACGATGCGCATGTCCTCGCGCCCGCGCGAGGCAAAGGCGGTGATCGCCAGCGGGTCGCCCGACCGGTCCATCGCCTGCGCAAGGATCGCGGCGGCGTCGCGTTCAAGATCCAGCACGCTGCCCGCGCCGGTGGCAACGGCGGTCGACAGCGACATGTCCAGCAGCAGATGCACCGCGATCGACCGCACCGGGGGCGACACGCCCTCGTAGACGCGATGGTCGGGCAGGCGGCCGCCGCGCAGGTCAATCGCCGCGCCGATGGCGGCGTCAAGGTCCAGCGTCTCGCCTTCGGCCTGGCGCTTCAGGCGGCGGCGTTGCCCAACGCTGGCCTTTCTGACCAGCGCCTGGGTGCGCCGCAGCGTGTCCGCGTGGCGTTCCTGCAGCCGGTCCCAGAAGCGCGGATCGCCCCGGCCCGGATCGTAGCGGTTGATCGTCACCCAATCGGGCCGTTCGATCCGCGCGGCGTGGTCGTATTCGGGCAGCGTCATCACGGGCACGCCGTCCTGCGGCGCTGTTTCGGTGATGGCAACGGTGTCGGGCGCGGTTTCGGGCGGTTGGCGATCCCGGGGGCCGTCGCCGCCCGCATCGTTGCGCCGATCGCAGGTGTCGGCGGGCATCTCGTGCTGTTCGGGCGGCGGGGTCTGCGCCTGGTCGGGGAAATTCCACAGCCCGATATTGTCGTCGCGGTAGGCCGGCTGCACCATGTAGCCCCTTGCGTTGAACTGCACGCGGGTCTGGCCCAGATCGTTGCCCAGCAGGTTGCCGATCCGGCGCGAGATCGCCGGATCGTGCAGGCGCTCGCGCTCGGCCTCGAACAGGGCGGCGCCCTTGGCGACCCAGCCGTGGCGGCGCGGAAAATCGGGATCGATCAGCGCCCGCGCCAGCCGGGCGAACAGCGACGGCGCGGTGGCAACCCCATCGGGCGGGACGTCGTGAAACGGCGCCCATAGGCGGCGCAGCCCCGGCATGTCGCGCAGGGCAAGCGTTTCCACGCGCGCATCCTCGATCAGCGAGACCACGGCGATCTGCATCGGCTTGAGCTGCCCGACCTCGAATTGCGCGCCGCCATATGCGAAATGCGCCCCCAGATGCGCCATGGCCGCGCGGTACAGCAGCGCCTCGCGGCCACGATGTTCGGGAAAGCTGGGCGGCAGGCACAGGGCGCCCATGGCAAAGCTGCTGCGGCCTGGGGTATGCCCGCCCGCGTCGGGCAGCGCCTCGCGCAGGGGCGGCACCCTGCCCCAAAGCGCCCGGTGCCCGGCCACAAGCCCGCGTTCAAGCGACTGGAACGTGTCATCGCCCGCGTGACGTTCCAGCAGGCGCTGCGCCTCGGGCGTTTCCAGACGGAAGAAGCCAAGGCGCTTTGCCCTGTCGCGGCCCGCAAGGCGCAGGCCGGTGTCGATCCAGCCGGACAGCGCGCCCGGGTCCAGCCGGTCGGTCAGCATTTCCATGCGTTCAAGCAGCGGCAAAAGGCTTTCCGGCGCGGCGCCCAGCAGGGACAGCATCCGGGCCTGCCACGCCGCAAAGCCCGCGCCGTCCAGCTTGCGCGCCATGGCGGCGGCGCTGTGCAGGTAGATCGCGGCGACGCGCGGGCGGGCCTTGATCGCCACGCGCGAGGCGGCGGGGCCAAGCGTCAGCGCCGGTTCGGGCCCAAGGCGTTCGGCCACCTGCCGCGCGGCGATGGCAAGGGCGCGCGGCACCTCGGCGCCGTATCCCGCCCCGGCAACGCGCGCGTGCATCGCGGCGAACCGGTCCAGCGCATCGCCGGGAAAGGCGGCGCGGGTGGCGTCGGGCCAGGCCTGCGCGCCGTCAGGCACAGGCATCCACCGCCGCCCCAAGCGCCGCGCGCATGTCCGGATCGTCGGTCAGCGGCGTGATCAGCGCCAGCGTGCAGGCCTGCCGCAGGGTCAGCCCCGCGCGCACCAGCTGCCCGGCATGAATCAGCATCCGCGTCGATGCCCCCTCGTTCAGCCCGTGGCCG
>CAXICP010000148.1:0-7718 GCA_964022595.1 uncultured Salipiger sp. | reverse complement strand
ATAGGGGGCGATGGCCGTCGCGCCGCGTTCGTTGCGCAGCCAGTCGATGAAGATCCGGCCCTTGCGCTTGGCCTTGGACATGGTGGCGGTGTAACGGTCCGGGTGGCGTTCGGACAGCACCGTGGCAAAGGTCTTGGCAAAGACCTTGACCGTGTCCCACCCCGCAACGCGGCGCAGGGGCACCACCACGTGGATGCCCTTGCCGCCCGATACCATGGCTGCGCTGTCCAGCCCGCAGCTGGCCAACCCGTCGCGCAGTTCGACCGCGGCGCGCTTGACCACGTCGAAATCCAGCCCCTCGTCCGGGTCCAGGTCGAACACCATGCGATCGGGCTGTTCGATGCGGTCGCGCCGCGCGCCCCACAGGTGGAATTCCAGCGCGCCCATCTGCGCCGCCCCGATCAACCCTTCGGCGGCGGTGACGAACATGTAATCCTTTGTCTCGCCGTCCTTTTCGGTGATCGGTTCGGTCTTTACCCCGCCCGGAAAGCCCTTGCCGGCGTGTTTCTGGAAAAAGCATTCCCCCCCGACGCCATCGGGGCAGCGCAGCAGGGCAAGCGGGCGGTTCGCCGTCTGGTCAAGCATGCGCGACGCGACGCGGGCGTAATGTTCGGCGACCTCGCCCTTGGTCAGGCCCGCGCCCGGATAGACGATACGCCCCGGGCTGGACACGCGCACGCCGCCGATCTGCCTGTCGGCGCCGGTGTCGATGCGGGATTCGGCTTGTGCGCTCACGGTTTCGGCCTCCTTGTCCTCGCGCCGCCCCTGGTAGGCGCCGTGGCGGATGCGCCCTTCGCTGGTGAATTCGGTATAGGCGACCTCGACCACCATCCGGGGGGTGACCCATCTGGCGCCGCTGGCCTCGGCGGGCAGCTCGCCCGCGAACGGGGTACTCTTGCGCGCCAGCGGTTCAAGCGCGGCGTGAAGTTGATCAAGGTCGCCCTGATCGAAGCCCGTGCCGACGCGGCCGCGATAGACCAGCGCGCCATCTTCGAAGCTGCCAAGGATCAACGAGGCAAAGGGCCTGCCGCGCCGATCCGAAGGCGACCAGCCCGCCACAACGAATTCGGCGCGCCGGATGCATTTGGACTTGATCCATTGGCCGCCCCGCCCGCCGCGATAGGGCGCGTCGATCCGTTTGGACACGATGCCCTCGCCGCCCGCTTCGCACATGGCGGCCAGCGCGTCGGCGCCATCGCCGTCGATCACCGGGCTAAGGCGCAGGGGCCCGCGCGGGGGCTGCCCGTCAAGCAGCCGTTCCAGCGCGCGGCGACGTTCGGAAAGCGGCTTTCCGGTCAAGTCGTTGCCATTCAGCACGAGGCAATCAAAGGCATAGCAGGTCAGTGCCCCGCCAGACTTGAGCGCCTTCTGAAGCGCCGAGAAATCACCCCCGCCGCCGCCGGCGATCACCTCGCCGTCGATCAGCGCCGAGCGGCAGTCCAGCGCCGCCACCGGGGCGCACAGCGCGCCGAAGCGGTCGGACCAGTCCTTGCCGTTGCGCGAATACAGCCGCACGCCGCCCTTGCCCACAGCGATCAGGCAGCGATAGCCGTCGAACTTGGCCTCGTGCTGCCAGCCCTCGCCTTCGGGCGGGGTTTTGGCAAGCGTGGCCAGCTGCAGCTTGCGAAAGCGCGGCAGCGGGGCGGAATGGCTGGCCGCTTCGTGCCCCTCGCGCGCCGCGCCGATGGCCTGCATGTCGCGCCCGGTGGTGACGCTGGTGTCGTGGCTTTCGGTCAGGCTGTCGGCTTCGCCCCCGGCAAAGGCATCGCGCGACTTTATCAGCAACCAGTTCTCGCGCTTTTCGCTCTTGCGCCCACGCATGCGGACCAGTGCCCAGTCGCCCTTCATCCGCGCGCCGTGCAGGCGGAAATGCAGCTTGCCCTGCGACAGCCCCTCGTCTGGGTCGTGCAGCGGTTCCCACCAGCCGGTATCCCAAAGCATCACCGTGCCGCCGCCATATTCCTTTTTCGGGATGGTGCCTTCGAAATCGCCGTAGGACACCGGGTGATCTTCGGTGCGCACCGCAAGGCGCTTTTGCCCCGGATCGGTCGACGGCCCCTTGGTCACCGCCCAGGACAGCAGCACCCCGCCCCATTCCAGCCGGAAATCGTAATGCAGCCGCGTGGCCTCATGTTTCTGCACCACGAACCCCAGCTGCGCGCCGCCCGCTTCGACCAGTTCGGCGCGCGGTTCGGGCGTGACGTCGAAATCACGCTTGCGGTGGTATTCTTCCAGCGATCTCATGACGCTTTCTTGCGGGTCGTCCCCTTCCCGCCCTTGCTTTGCTTGAGGCTTTTCTTCAGCGCATCCATCAGGTCGACGACGTTTTCACCGCCGCCCTGGCCTTCGTCATCCGAGGCCTTGGCGCGCGGGGTCTTTTTCGACTTCATCTTGCGGTCGATCAGGTCGCGCAGCGCGGCGGCGTAGTGGTCTTCAAAGGCAGAGGCGTCGAAGGGCGCGGATTTCTTTTCGATCAATTGGGTGGCCACCTCGAGCAGCTCGTCATCGGTGGCCTCGTCCGCGATAGAGGAAAACAGCGGATCGGCGTCGCGGATATCCTGTTCGTAATGCAGCGTTTCCATCAGCAGCCCGTCGCCGCAGGGGCGGATGGCGCACAGGTATTCCTTGCCCCGCATCGTCAACTGTCCCAGCCCCGCCTTGCGCGATCGGCGCAGCGCGTCGCGCACCACCCGGTAGGCATCTTCGGCCAACTCGTCCGAGGGCACCACGTAATAGGGCCGGTCGAACCAGATCGGGGCGATTTCCGAGGAATCGACGAACTGCACCAGTTCCAGCGTCTTTTTCGTCTCAAGCCGGATGGCGTCGATCTCGGCCTTGTCCAGCAGGATGTAATCGCCGTCGTCGGTCTCGTACCCTTTCATGATGTCGTCGCTTTCGATCGGGCCGATGCCCTGCACGGACTTCTGGTAGCGCACGGGCTTGCCGGACGGCTCGTGGATCTGCCGAAACGACACCCGCGACGACGTGCTGCGCGCCGAGTGGATTTCGACCGGAATCGACACCAGCGAAAGCCGCAGCTGTCCTTTCCAGATCGCTCGTGAAGCCATGGCCCGGTTCCTTCCGTGATCGCTTGGGGATGCAAGGTAACATCACGTCAACGCGCAGGCGGGCACCGGGTTGCATTAGCGCGCGGCATCGGCAAAGCGGCCTGCGCTTCGGGGGGATCAAATCGGGACTGGAGGGGGGCGCGCGCGGCTGCCAGGCGGAAACGCCGATCTGCTGCGTGGGAAAGTGGTGGGCGACCCTGGAATCGAACCAGGCGTGCGTCTCCGCGAGGGAGTTACAGTCCCCTGCCACACCTTGCGGCCTGTCGCCCACTTTCCACCGGGCTGGCCCGGCGTGTGGGGGGCTGATTACATTCGGCCAAATCCGGCGTCAACAGGAAAATCCGTTGCAACCTCGCTGTGCCCGATGCAAGGAAAGCGCACCCCAAAGCAGGAGCCGCGCCATGGTCAAGAAACCCAAATGGGTCGTCGAAAAGGAACAGACCCGCAAGGCGCGCGCCGCCGAAACGGTCTGGCTTTTCGGGCTGCACGCCGTTCGCGACGCGCTGCTTAACCCCCGGCGCGAAAAGTTGCAGCTGATCGTGACCCCGAATGCCGAAATCCGCCTGGCCGATGCCATCGCCGAGGCGGGCATCACCCCCGACGTGCAGGACCCGCGCAGGTTCAACGCCCCGCTTGATCCGCAATCGGTGCACCAGGGCGCCGCGCTGGAAGTCAAGCCGCTGGACTGGGGGCGCCTTGCGGACGTGGCGCTGGGGGATGGCACGCGCGCCCCGCGCCTTGTGCTGCTGGACCGGGTGACCGACCCGCACAACGTCGGCGCGATCCTGCGCTCGGCCGAGGTGTTCGGCGCGCAGGCGGTGATCGGCACGCTGCACCATTCGGCGCCCGAAACCGGCGCGCTGGCCAAGACCGCAAGCGGGGCACTGGAACGCCAGCCCTACCTGCGCGAACGCAACCTGTCGGACAGCATCCGCGCGTTGCAGGAAATGGGCTATCTGGTGCTGGGCCTTGACGGCGAGGCGGACACCACCATCGAAGGCGCGCTGGACGGGCTGCGCGATCGGGCCGTGGCGCTGGTGCTGGGCGCCGAGGGGCCGGGCCTGCGGGAAAAGACCCGCCAGACCGTCGACCGGCTGGTGCGCATCGATTTCGCGGGCGGCTTCGGCTCGCTCAACGTGTCCAATGCCGCCGCCGTGGCGCTTTACGCCGCCCGCCCCTGACCCGGGCCGGGCGCGCGGGGCCTCATGACGGCGTGACATCCACGCTTAAAACCGTTCTGGCCTTCCGCGCCCGAAAACCGTATCCCGCTTGCACGACGAGGAGTGGCAAGACATGGCGGAATACGAAACCCCCGGACCGGTCGAGACGGATTTCAGGGATGCGATCTCTGCGGTGGAAGAGATCATCGAGGATGCCCGCAACGGCCGGATGTTCATCCTCGTCGATCACGAGGACCGCGAGAACGAAGGCGACCTGATCATCCCGGCCCAATGGGCGACCCCGGATGCCATCAACTTCATGGCCACCTACGGGCGCGGCCTGATCTGCCTGTCGATGACGCCCGAACGCTGCGACCAGCTTGGGCTGAAGATGATGTCGGTCAACAACAGCTCGCGCCACGAGACCGCCTTTACCACGTCCATCGAGGCGCGCGAGGGCATCACCACCGGCATTTCTGCCGCCGACCGGGCACGCACCGTGGCCGTGGCCATCGACGCCAGCAAGGGCGCCGCCGACATCGCCACCCCCGGCCACCTGTTTCCGCTGCGCGCGAAATCGGGCGGCGTGCTGGTGCGCGCGGGGCATACCGAAGCGGCGGTCGACGTGGCGCGCCTTGCCGGGCTGAACCCCGCCGGGGTGATCTGCGAGATCATGAACGACGACGGCACCATGGCCCGCCTGCCCGAACTGATCGCCTTTGCCCAGCGGCACGGGCTCAAGATCGGGACGATCTCGGACCTGATTTCCTATCGCCGGCGCCACGACAACCTTGTGCGCATCGTGCGCGAACAGCCCGTCACGTCGGAATTCGGCGGCGACTGGCACATGAAGATCTATACCGACACCACCCATGGCGACGAACATATCGTGCTGTCCAAGGGCGACATTTCCACGCCCGAACCGGTGCTGGTGCGCATGCACGCCATGGACCCGATGCTGGACATCGTGGGCACCGGCCATCCGGGGCGCGCCGATGAATACCGCGACGCGATGAACGCGGTCGCCGCCGAGGGGCGCGGCGTCGTCGTTCTGCTGCGCGACACCGCGATGAAGCTGGACCCCGAAGAAGGCAGCGCGCCGCGCACCCTGCGCCAGTACGGGCTGGGCGCGCAGATCCTGTCATCGCTTGGCCTGTCCAAACTGGTCCTGCTGACCAATTCGCCCATTCCCAAGGTCGTCGGCCTGGATGCATACGGGCTGGAAATCACCGGCACCCGCAAGATCGGAGACCTCTGATGGCGTCGAACGAAACCCACCACACCCTGCCCCGGCCCGAATTCGACAAGCCGGTCAAGATCCTGATCGCGCTGGCGCCCTATTACAAGGACATCGCCGAACAGCTTGTCGCCGGCGCCGTGGCCGAGATCGAGGCCGCCGGCGGCTTTCACGAGATCGTCGAGGTGCCCGGCGCGCTGGAACTGCCCACCGCCATCGGCATCGCCGAACGCATGTCGAATTTCGACGGCTACGTGGCGCTTGGCTGCGTAATCCGGGGCGAAACCACCCATTACGACACCGTGTGCAACGACAGCTCGCGCGGGCTGACGCTGCTGGGGCTTCAGGGGCTGTGCATCGGCAACGGCATCCTGACGGTGGAAAACTACGACCAGGCCTGGGCCCGCGCCGAAGCGGCGGGGCAGAACAAGGGCGGCGGCGCGGCCGCTGCGGCCTTGCATCTGATCGCGCTGGCCCGTAGGTGGGGCTCTTCCCGCAAGGGGGTGGGATTCGTGCCCTCCCGTGATGAGTACCAGGTCGCGGGAGCCGGCGCAGGAAAAGACACCGCATGACGACCCCCGACACGCCCCAGCCCCTTTCGGGCAACCAGAAGCGCAAGATGAAATCCGCCTCGCGGCTTTACGCCGTGCAGGCGCTGTACCAGATGGAAGCCGCCAGCCAGACGGTCGAACGGGTGCAGGGCGAATTCATCGACCACCGCTTCGGGGCGGAAATCGACGATGGCGTCGAGATGATCGAAGGCGACATCGGCCTGTTCAGCAAGGTGACCGCTTCGGCGGTGAACTACCAGGCGCGCATCGACCAGATGACCGACCGGGCGCTGGTGGCCAAGTGGCCCATCGCGCGGATCGACCCGACGCTGCGCGCGCTGTTCCGCGCCGCCGGCGCCGAGCTGGTGGACAGCGACACGCCGCCCCGCGTGATCATCACCGAATATGTCGAAGTCGCGCAGGCGTTCTTTCCCGACGGGCGCGAGCCGAAATTCGTCAACGCCGTGCTGGACCACATGGCCCGCGAAGCCCGCCCCGACGCGTTCTGAACGCCCCCCGGCGCGCTAGAATTCCAGCGTCGACAGCAGCGGCATCATCAATGAAAACAGCTCGGCCTGCGAGCTGATGCCGCATTTGCGGTACAGCTGCTTGCGGAACACCTTGACCGTCTGCGGGCTGATCCCCAGCCGCATGGCGATCGACCCCGATGAATGCCCCTTGAGCACCAGCAGCGCGATTTCCGCCTGCCGGTCCGTCAGCGCGATGCCGTGATCGCTGCGCATGCGCCGTTGCAGCGCGCCGGACACGTCGCTGTCCTTGAAATCGCCCGTTGAACGCAACCCCGACCAATGCCGTTCCAGCAGCGCGCAGGCGATGGGCGCAAGGCGCTGCGCGCGTTCCAGGTCGCGGGCCGAAAACGCCCGCCCCGAACTGGCATCGCGCCCCAGGCAGACATGCACCGACACCCCCAGGGCGGGATAGCCGACATAGGCCAGCTCGTCGCACAGCGTCGTCTCCTGGTAGTAGGCGGCGTGGTATTCGTTGCGGGTGAACTGGTCGGGGGCGATGTCGCGCATCCGGTACAGCCCCCTTGGTGCCCGTTCGATGTGCAGCGCGTGGAACGGATCAAGCAGATAGGCCCCCGTGAGGTAGTCCGACACGATGCGGTCGTGGACGCGGGCCTCGCGCGCGTGTGAAAACAGCAGTTGCGGGGCGCGGTTCTGGAAATAGGCCAGCATCGTGGTGTTGTCGATTTCAAAGCACCGGCTGAGCCACTGGAAGAACAGGTTCGAGAAATCTTCGGTGTTCAGCGCGGCGATCGCGTCGCCAAGAAAGTTTTCCGTCAGATTCGGCAGATCGCGCATGATACCTCTCTGGGGGTATATACCCCCCACTTTGGCCCATATTAGGGTATGACCATCTAAACGGGTGGTATCGCCCGCACAAGTCCGGACAAAGATTCGGAAAGACAGGGGACAAACGTGACCGGAACCGTGATCAGCATCGACCGCGTGGTGAAAAGCTTCGGCACCTTCACCGCGTTGCACGGGGTGTCGCTGGACATCGCGGACAACGAATTTTTCACGCTGCTGGGCCCGTCGGGCTGCGGCAAGACCACGCTGCTGCGCTGCATCGCCGGGTTCGAACCGGTCAGCGGCGGGCAGATCCGCCTGAACGGCGAAGACATCGCCCCCCTGCCCCCCTACAAGCGCCCGGTGAACACGGTGTTCCAGCATTACGC
>CAXICP010000147.1:0-7741 GCA_964022595.1 uncultured Salipiger sp. | reverse complement strand
GTCGCGCCGATTGGCGGATTAAGCTTGGGGGCGAAAAGGGGATTGACCAGCCGGCTCACAAATGAACAACGTTGAATTCGTTACTTTTTATCCGTCGTTTTGGGGAATGGACATGCTTTCGACACGCAAGGCTCGGCTTGGGGGGCTGAAAAATGCCGCTGCGCTTGCCCTTTTGGTGGGGGCGCTGTGCGGCGCGGATCAGGGCCGCGCGCAGGCCCTTTCCCTGACCGGCTACAAGCAGGCCGTTGCCGAATCGATTTCCGAGGATGCCGAAATGGCGGCGTTCTACCGCGATCGCGCGTTTGCCCCGCTTTGGACCGCCCCGGGCCAGGTGGGGATGGATCGCCGCGCGGCACTGATCGAGGCACTTGGCACGGCCGCCGATCACGGGCTTCCGGCGGCGCGGTTTTCTGCGCAGGCGCTGCTGGCGCAGCTGCGCGCCGCGCGCACCGACCGTGACCGTGGGCGCGCCGAAATCGCGCTAAGCCAGGCGTTTCTGGATTTCGCCCATGCGCTGAACGGTGGGCTGATCGACGGGCGCAAGGTGGACAGCGGCATCAAGCGTGCGCCTCAGCGGCTGTCATCGCGGCTGTTGCTTGAACGGATCGAAGCTGGCGCCCCTCGCGCGGTTCTGGCATCGCTTGCGCCGCAGGGGCCGGAATATGCCCGGCTGATGCGAGCGAAGTTCGACCTTCAGCAGGTTATCGCGCGCGGCGGCTGGGGCGCCGCGATTCCCATCGGCAAGCTGGAACCCGGGCAGAGCGGGCCAGAGGTGGTGCGTTTGCGCGACCGGCTGACGCAGATGGGTTATCTGGATGCGTCGATCTCGGCGGCGTATGATGGTGCGATGCGGGCGGCGGTGGTTCAATTCCAGACCGACCATGGGTTGGAACCCGACGGCGTGGCCGGCCCGGCGACCCTGTCCGCCATCAACATCGGCCCCGAAGACCGGCTGAAATCCGTGCTTGTCGCGATGGAACGCGAGCGTTGGATGAACCTGCCGGGCGGGCTGGGGCAGCGGCATGTTCTGGTGAACCTGACCGATTATCACGCGCGCATCGTGGATGATGGCAAGGTGACCTTTCAGACGCGGTCGGTCATCGGCGCGCAGGACCCGGATCGCCGGACGCCCGAATTTTCGGACGTGATGGAATTCATGGTGATCAACCCGTCCTGGTACGTCCCTCGGTCCATCGTCGTGAATGAATATCTGCCGCAGCTGCGACGCAATCCGGGCGCGGTTTCACATCTGGAAATCACCGACCGCAGCGGCCGCCGCGTCAATCGCGGCAATGGTTTCGCGCAATATTCCGCCGCGAGCTTTCCGTTTTCCATGCGCCAGCCGCCGGGACCCAAGAACGCGCTGGGGCAGGTGAAATTCATGTTTCCCAACAAGTACAACATCTATCTGCATGATACGCCGTCGAAACATCTGTTCGACCGGAATGAGCGCGCCTTTTCGCATGGCTGTATCCGGCTGGGCGATCCGAAGGATTTTGCCTATGCGCTGCTTGCCCTGCAGACGGACGATCCGGAGGCGTTTTTCGCCCGGCGTTTGGGCGGCGGCGCCGAGTCCCGGGTCAATCTGGATCAACCGGTGCCGGTTCACCTGATCTACCGCACCGCCTTTACCCAGGCGAAGGGCCGGGTGAATTACCGCGCCGATGTCTACGGCCGCGACGCGCGGCTATGGCAGGCGCTTTCGGCGGCGGGGGTGGCGCTGGTGGACGTACAAAGCTAAACCCCTGCGGGACACCACCCGGAGGCCCCATGTCACACAGCATCGCTCAGATCGCGGCCGCGCTTGGGCTTGAGGCCGAGGGCGACACTTCGATCATCGTCGGCGCGGTGAACGAACCGGCACTGGCCCGCGCCGATGAACTTGCGCTGGCGATGAAGCCCGAATTTGCCGCGCAGATCCCGCAGGGCGCCGCGGTTGCGGCGATGCTTTGGCAGGGTGCGGACTGGCGTTCCTACGGGCTGCAGGCGGCGGTTCTGGCGCCGCGTCCGCGCCACGCGCTGTCGGGGCTTTCGGCGATGATGGACCCCGGCCAGGGCCATGCCGCCGGGATTCACCCGTCATCCGCCATCGACCCCACCGCCAATCTGGCCGAGGGGGTGTCGGTCGGCCCCTTTACCGTGATCGGCGCCGGGGCGCGGATCGGCGCGGGATCAGTCATCGGGCCCCAGTGCCACATCGGGCAGGACACGGTGATCGGGCCGGGGGCGCTGCTGCATGCGGGGGTGCGGATCGGCGCGCGGGTCGCGATCGGCGCCGGTTTCATCGCGCAGCCGGGCGCTGTGATCGGCGGCGATGGTTTTTCCTATGTCACGCCCGAACCTTCGGGCGTTGAAAAGGTGCGCGAAACCCTTGGCCGGGAAAGCGACGCCGAGGCGCAGGGCTGGGCGCGCATCCATTCGCTGGGCGGCGTGACCATCGGGGACGATGTCGAAATCGGCGCGAACGCCTGCATCGACCGGGGCACGGTGCGCGACACTTTCATTGGCGAGGGCACCAAGATCGACAACCTCGTGCAGGTCGGTCACAACGTGGTGGTCGGGCGCAACTGTCTGTTGTGCGGGCAGGTCGGCATTGCCGGGTCGACCCGGCTGGGCGATAATGTCGTGCTGGGCGGGCAGTCCGGGGTGGTCGACAACATCACCGTGGGCAGCGGCGTGATCGCCGGCGCGGGCACGATGCTGATGGCCAATGTTCCGGCGGGGCGGGCGATGCTGGGCTATCCCGCCACCAAGATGGACAGCAGCGTGGAAAGCTACAAGGCGCTGCGGCGGCTGCCCCGGATGATGCGCGACTTCGCCGAGCTGAAGAAAGCGGTTTCCAAGCTCACCGAGGGCCGGTAAACGGGCGCTGCACATGCGAGGAAGAGGGAGCGCCGCGCCATGAGTGTCAAGGACCGTGTCATCGCGATCATCGCGGAGCAGGCGGTGCTGGAACCGTCGGACGTCACGCCGGACAGCACGTTGGAGGATCTTGGCATCGACAGCCTCGGGCTGGTGGAATGCATCTTTGCCATCGAGGAAGCCTTCGACATTTCCGTGCCGTTCAACGCCAATGAACCCGAACAGAGCGATTTCGACATCTCGACCGTCGGCAGCATCATCGCGGGCATCGAAAAGCTGATCGCCGAGCAGAAGGCGTGAAGCGGGTCGTCATTACCGGCGCGGGCACGATCAACGCGCTGGGGCGGAACGTCGGCGAAACGCTCGAAGCGATGCGCGAGGGGCGTTGCGGCATTTCCGAGCTGGAATTTCGCGACGTGGAACGGCTTGCGATCCGCATCGGCGGGCAGATCAAGGGCTACGCGCCCGAGGCGCAGTTCAACCGCCAGCAGATGGTGCTGTATGATCGCTTCACGCAGTTCGCGCTTTTGGCCGCGCGCGAGGCGGTGGCCCAGTCGGGGCTGGAATTTCACGGCGATCTGGCCGACCGCTCGGGGGTGGTGCTGGGCACATCGGGCGGCGGGCTGAATACGCAGGATGAAAACTATCGCTCGGTCTATGAAGAGGGCAAGAACCGCGTTCACCCCTTTGTCGTGCCCAAGCTGATGAACAACGCCGCCGCCAGCCATGTCAGCATGGAAATGAACCTGCGCGGCCCCACCTTCACCGTGGCCACCGCCTGCGCGTCGTCGAACCACGCCATGGGGCTTGCGTTCCAGATGGTGCGTTCCGGCGGGTCGACCGTGATGGTGACGGGCGGGTCTGAATCGATGCTCTGCTTTGGCGGGGTGAAGGCCTGGGAAGGGCTGCGCGTCATGTCCAAGGACGCCTGCCGCCCGTTTTCCGCCAATCGCAACGGCATGGTGCAGGGCGAAGGCGCGGGCGTTTACGTGTTCGAGGAATACGAACATGCGCGCGCGCGGGGCGCCGATATCCTGGCCGAAGTGGTCGGCTTTGCCATGACATCGGATGCCTCGGACATCGTGATGCCGTCGAAACAGGGCGCGGCGCGCGCGATCACCGGCGCGCTGCGCGACGGGCAGATCGCCGCCGAAGAGGTGGGATACATCAACGCCCACGGCACCGGGACGGCGGCCAATGACAAGACCGAATGCGCCGCCGTGGCCGACGCCCTGGGCGCGCAGGCGGACAGGGTGATGATCTCGTCCACCAAGGCGATGCACGGGCACTGCATCGGCGGCACCGGCGCGGTCGAGCTTCTGGCCTGCATCATGGCGCTGCGCGACGGGATCGTCGCGCCGACCATCGGTTACGAAGAACCGGACGCGGAGTGCGCGCTGGACGTGGTGCCGAACGAGGCGCGCGAGGCGCAGGTGGATACGGTGCTGTCGAATGCCTTCGCGTTCGGGGGGCTGAACGCCGTGCTGGCGCTGCGCCGCGCGGGCTGATCAGGGCAGGGCAGCGCGGCGCCCGGCGTCAGGCGCTGCGGCGGCGCCCGAAGCCAAAGCCCATGGCTGCCAGCGCGCCAACCAGCAGAACGCCCGCAGCGGGCAGCGGCACGGGCGCAACCGCCACCGAGCTTGCCGCCGATGTCGCCGCGATGGTGGGGGCCGAGCCGTAGCTGACGGACCCTTGCCCGTAGGTGGCGCGCACCCAGACATACACGGTATCAAGCGTTTCGCCGAAATCCAGCGTCAGCGTCTTGTTGTCCGCCATGTAGGTCGCCAGCGACCAGTTGCCGCCGTAATAGCCGCATTCGTAGCAGGTGCCATAGGCGCCTTCGCCGTCGCGGCGCCCGTTTTCAAGCGTCGACCATTTCACGTAGCCGCCAAAGTTCACGTATCCCGCGCTTTCGGCCAGATCGAAGGTCAGCGTCGTGGTCGAGCTGTCGCTGACGGTATACCGCAGCTCGTCGTTTCCGGACATCGACGTGACGGTCAGGGCCTGAGCGGGAAGGGCGGTCGCCAGCAGCAGTGCGGCAAGGCCGGGGAACTTGAAGGTCATGAAATGAAACTCGAGCAGCGAAAGGGCAGGTGGTTGATTACCGGGCGTAAACGCGTTTGTCCACCTGTGACGCTGCGTTAAATCCTCGGCGCGCTTCGTCCATCTGCGCGCAGGAAGGGTGCGCCGATGCGCCTGCCCTGTGGTGGCGGGGGGCGTTACCATGCGCCAAACAAGCGGAGGCCATCATGTCCCATCACGTCGCAGTTGTCGTCGGCTCCTTGAGAGAGGGTTCGCTCACGCGCAAGCTTGCCTGCGAGCTGGCAAGGCTGGCCCCCGAGGGGCTGGAATTCAGCTTTGCGCGCACTGGCGATCTGCCGCTTTACAACCCCGATCTTGATCAGCTCGCCCCGCCCGAGCCCTGGGCGGCCTTTCGCAAGGCGGTGGCGCGCGCGGATGCGGTGCTGTTCGTGACGCCGGAATACAATCGCTCGCTGCCCGGGAACCTCAAGAACGCGCTTGATGTCGGATCGCGCCCCCATGGCGCCAGCGTGTGGGACGGCAAGCCCACCGCCATCGTCACCGCATCGCCCGGCGCCATCGGGGGCTTTGGGGCCAACCATCACCTGCGCCAATGCCTCGTGTTCCTGAACGCGGCGCCGATGCAGCAGCCCGAGGCCTACATGGGGGGAATCGACGATCTGCTTGACGCGCAAGGCGCGATCGGCCCGGCATCGACGCGGGCCTTCCTTGCCGATTTCATGACCGCCTTTGCAGCATGGATCGCGAAACTGTCGTAAGCGCGTGCGATCCCCCGAGCAAGCCGCGCCCATTGGCCGGTGGTGGGACCGGATGGTGAGAGGCGGCGGTCTCCCCTCCGCCGCCCCTCCGTGTGGGGATACCCGTTGCCCGCCCTTCGTGACCCGGTGGATCAGTGGTGCAGGCGGCCCATGGCGGCTGCCACGTCGGCCATACGGGCGGAAAAGCCCCACTCGTTGTCATACCATGCAAGCACACGAACTGTGCGTTTGCCAACTACTTTGGTCTGTTCGGGTGCAAAAATCGAACTTGCGGTCGTGTGATTGAAATCGACCGAGACCTTCGGTTCAGGATCGTATACAAGAACGCTTCCCATACGTCCAGCGGCGGCTTCACGCACGACCTCGTTCACGTCATCCACGGTGACGTCCCTGGCCGCCTGAAACGTCAGGTCCACCGCCGAGACGTTGGGCGTGGGCACGCGCATCGCCGAGCCGTCCAGCTTGCCCCTGAGGTTGGGCAGCACCTCTCCGATGGCTTTGGCGGCGCCGGTCGACGTGGGGATCATCGCCATTGCCGCCGCGCGGGCGCGGTAAAGGTCATCGTGGCGCCGATCCAGCGTCGGCTGATCGCCGGTGTAGCTGTGGATCGTGGTCATTATGCCCGATTCGATGCCGATGGCGTCGTCCAGCACCTTGGCCAGCGGAGCCAGCCCATTGGTGGTGCAGGACCCGTTGGAAATCATCACGTCGCCCGGGATCAGGTCGCGGTGGTTGACACCGTAGACGATGGTCTTTTGCACGTTCTTGGCCGGGGCCGAGATCAGCACCGATTTCGCCCCCTGGTGGATGTGCTGAACCGCCTTGTCACCGTCGTTGAACTTGCCGGTGCATTCCAGCACCACGTCGCAGCCCGTCCAGTCCAGCGCGCCCATGTCATAGGTCGACATCACCTCGATCGGCCCGCGCCCCAGAGCCAGCGCGTTGCCGCCCACGACCTTGACCGGCCCGCCGAAACGCCCGTGAATGCTGTCGTAGCGCAGCAGGTGCGCCGAGGTTTCAATCGGGCCGGTGGCGTTGATCCGCACCACCTGAACATCGTTGCGCGCGCTTTCGGCGATATGGGCAAGCGTGCAACGGCCGATCCGGCCAAAACCGTTGATCCCCACGGTGACGGTCATTGAATGCTCTCCTGTCTGACAAACCTGCCGACTGCATACCGATGTATGCCGCGTTTCCAAGGCGAAAAGCATTTACATCCCAGTATGTTAGCGATAAACTCGAAGGTTGCGCTAACATCTGCCCGCGCGGGGGGCACAGCGATGCCTTGATCGCGCGCCCCAGCCCGCTACTGTTCTGACAAACTTATGATCGGGGAAACACATGAGCGGTCTTCTGGCGCTACTTGATGACGTGGCGGGCATCGCCAAGATTGCGGCGGCATCGGTCGATGACATCGCAAGCAACGCGGCCAAGGCCGGGTCCAAGGCGGTGGGGGTCGTGGTCGATGACGCGGCGGTGACACCGAAATACGTGCAGGGCTTTTCAGCCGCGCGCGAGCTGCCGATTATCTGGAAGATCGCGCGCGGCTCGTTGTTCAACAAGGTGGTGATCCTGCTGCCGGCGGCGCTGCTGATGGCCGCCTTCGCGCCCTGGGCGGTGCCGCCGCTGCTGATCCTGGGCGGGTCGTACCTGTGTTTTGAAGGGGCGGAAAAGATCCTTCACGCGGTGATGCCGCATGACGATCACACCCCGGGCCCCGATGGCAGCCATGACATCAAGGACCCCGCCCATCTTGAGGAAGAAAAGGTCAAGGGCGCGATCAAGACCGACTTCATCCTGTCGGCCGAGATCATGACCCTGGCGCTGTCCACCATCGAAGCGCCCGAGGTCTGGATCCAGGCGGCGGTGCTGTTGCTTGTTGGTATCGGGATCACGGCGCTTGTCTATGGCGCGGTGGCGCTGATCGTGAAGGCGGATGATGTGGGCCTGTGGCTGACCCGCGTGGGCCGGTTTGCTGCCACGCGCCGCACGGACCGGTTCATCGTCAAGGCGATGCCCTGGGTGATGAAGACGCTGACCGTCGTGGGCACCGCCGCGATGCTGTGGGTCGGCGGGTC
>CAXICP010000146.1:0-7796 GCA_964022595.1 uncultured Salipiger sp. | reverse complement strand
GCGTCGTCGTGCACCTTGGCCAGCGCGATTTCCGGCATCACCGTGTGGTTGGCAAAGGTCGAACAGCCCATGTAGTGATAGATCGGCGTGCCATCCAGCATCTTGAACCGGGTGGTGCCGTCGGGCATCAGGCCCTGGCCCTGGGTGTTGCGGATCGCGGTGCACAGGTTGGTCTTGCCCGACAGACACGACGGGCATTCGCGGCATTCGGGCGTGTACAGCGGAATGACGTGATCCCCGGGCTTGAGCGTGGTGACCCCCTCGCCCACTTCCATCACGATGCCCGCGCCCTCATGGCCCAGGATGCAGGGAAAGAGGCCTTCCGGGTCGGCGCCCGAGCGGGTGAATTCATCGGTGTGGCACAGGCCGGTGGCCTTGATTTCAATCAGGACCTCGCCGGCCTTCGGGCCGTCCAGTTCCACGTCCATGATTTCAAGCGGTTTGCCGGCTTCCAGAGCCACGGCAGCACGGGTTCTCATGCAGGTTCCCTCTTAACTTAATATGTCCTGACGCACTCCGGCGCTTGGATCCGAGTATGGGTGCGCAGTCGCATACCGAACAATACAGCCAATGGTGGGTATTTGCCGAAATGGACTTCGCGCCCACCCTGTCCCATAGTCGGCGCAGGGAGGAAAGTGTATGTATACACATAGGATTGGCCTTGCGGCCGTTTTGGTCATCGGCTGGGCGGCGCCAACGCTCGCCGCCGATTTCTCGGACCCCACATGGCCCTGCATCCAGCGCAAGGTGGAAACGCTTTCGCCCGCGCTGATGTGGCCCGAACCGCTGCCCGAAACCGCCCCCGAAGGCGATCTGCGCGCCGCCGCCCATGACCTGGCCCAGACCCTGGCGCTGCGCCGCGTCGATCTGGACAGCGCCGCCGCCAGCGTCGGCGATTTCGCCGATGCCCATGGCCGCGATCCCGCGCTTATGGGGGCGGTGTTTGCGGAAACCTTCGAATCGCTGTCGCATCGGCGCAGCCGGATCATCAAGGGCATCGGCGAATTCGCCGCCAGCCAGGCCGCCCTGTCAGAGCGAATCGATGCCGCCCGTGCGCAGATGGACAGCCTGATGGCCGCCGACGATCCCGATTACGACCGCATCGACGCGCTGGAAGAACAGATCGACTGGGACAGCCGCATCTTCAACGACCGGCAAAGAACCATCACCTACCTGTGCGAAACCCCGACCCTGCTGGAAAAGCGCCTGTACGGGCTGGCGCAGATCCTGCATTCCGCCGCCAGCCCCGACGGCGGCTGACCAAGGACCGGCGCGGATCATTCCCATTCCAGCTCGGAAAAGGCGGCGGTGACGTTGCGCGGGTTGTAGGCATCGAACAGCGACCAAAGCGGCGCCTCGGATGCGGCCACATGGCCGGTGGCCTGAGTCAGGCGTTCACCGGCGGCGATGGCGGCGCGGGTTTCGCGCGCAAGGGTGTCCAGGTAACGGGCCTGCGCCGCGCCGCCCCCGGGCCAGTCCAGCACCGGGCCGCCGTGGCCGGGCACCACCCGCTGCGCGTTCAGCGCGCCAAGCGCATCCAGCGCCGCCTGCCAGCCCGGCAGGCTGCCATCCAGCGCCGGGACGTGATCGTCGAACAGCAGATCGCCCGCGAACAGCGTGCCGGTGGCCTCGTCCAGCACCGTCAGGTCGGTGGCGCTGTGGGCCAGCGGCCAGGCGCGCAGCGCAAGCTGGCGCCCGCCCAGGTCGATCCGCGCCGCATCGCCGACCCCTTCGTCGATCCGGGGCAGCGCCGTGCCCAGCATCGGCCCCGGTCCGATCAGCCGTTGCAGGCTTTCCAGATACCCCGCCCCGCGTTCGGCCAGCGCCCGCGCCAGCCCCGCGTGCCCGACGATCCGCGCGCCGTCGAACACCGACGCGCCCAGCACGTGGTCGGGATGCATGTGGGTCAGGATGACATGGCTTATCGGCAGATCGGTGCGCGCCCGGATCGCCCGCCACAGCGCCTCGCCCACCGGGGCCGAACCGCCGGTGTCGATCACCGCCACCGAACGCGCGCCGATCACCACCCCCAGGTTCGCCACGTCCCCGGCGTTGCCCGCGCCCGGTTCGGCCACCGCGCCCCGATGCACCAGCACCCCCGGCGCGATTTCCGTCAGCGCCAGCGCCGGGCCGGCGGGAACGCAGCGCGCGCCCGCCGGCAGCGCGGTTTCGCAGGCGGCGCGGGTCGGGGCCTCATGGCCGGGCAGCAGCGCCGCGCGGCAGGGCGCCCCGGCCAGCGCGCAGATGGTCAGGACGGCTTCGAACATGGGCAAAGACTGGCGCGCGGCACTGGCCCGAACCACACCGACCATGCGCTACGTATCGCAACCGGCCATTTCGTGGCATACTGGCCCCCCCCACCCCATGCGAGGAGGAGAGCATGGACCGCACCATCACCGCCGCCATCTGCGCCGCATTCCTGGCCGGCGCGCCCGCCGTTGCCGCCGACCTGCCCAACCCGCTGGCCGACAGCCCCACCTGGGACATGCTGCGCGAGGACATCGCCGGAACCGCCCCGCTTGCCCCGCCCGATGGCCGCTTTGCCATCGATGCCCCCTACCGCGCCGAGGACGCGGCGACGGTGCCGATCCGCATCCGCGCCGCCGGCGGGCCGCCCATCGAAACCGCCACCCTGGTGATCGACGAGAACCCCGCCCCCGTCGCCGGCGAATTCACCTTTGGCCCGGCCATGGCACCGCTGGATTTCGAACTGCGCGTGCGGGTGAACCAGTATTCCAACGTGCGCGTCATCGCCGGATATGCCGACGGGCTGCGCATGGGGGGGCGGTTCGTCAAGGCCTCGGGCGGGTGCTCGGCCCCGGCGACCAAGGCCCCGGGCCAGGCGCTTGCCGGCCTGGGCAACATGAAGCTGCGCCTGTTCGACGCCCCGCCCGCATCCACCCCTCAGCGCCGCGAGGCGCAGGTGATGATCCGCCACCCGAACTATTCCGGCCTGCAACTGGACCAGGTGACGCAGCTGTTCATCCCCGCCCATTTCATCGACCACGTCGAAGTCTGGCAGGGCGAAGAAAGGCTGTTCGCGATGGATGGCGGGATCTCGATTTCCGAAAACCCCGCCTTCCGCTTTCGCTACACCGACAACGGCGCCCCCGCGCTGAAGGTCATCGCCACCGACACCGACGGCAACCGCTTTGAACAGGTCCTGCCCAAGGCCGGCACCTAGCGCCCCATCAGCGTTTCGATGTGGATGGGAAAGGCCGTCGCTCGCACGGCGGTGGCATGCCAGACCGCGTTGGCGATGGCGCCCACCGTGCCGGTGATGCCGATCTCGCCCACGCCCTTGACCCCCAGCGCGTTCACGAAGGGGTCGTGTTCGTCCACCAGGATCGCCTCGACCGACGGGGCATCGGCGTTGACCGGCAGGTGATACCCGGCAAGATCGGCGTTCATCGCCCGCCCGCTGCGCGCATCGTGCAGCCCTTCCTCGTGCAGGGCAAAGCCAAGGCCCCAGATCATCCCCCCGGTCAGCTGGCTGCTGGCCAGGCGCGGGTTGATGATGCGCCCGGCGGCAAAGGCCCCCACCAGCCGCGTGACGCGGATCTGGTACAATTCGGGGTCTATCTTGACCTCGGCGAACACCGCCCCGTGCGAAAACATCGCCCGCGCTTCGGCATGGGCAGGGTCGCGCCCGCCCGAACCGGAGCCCACCAGTTCCGCAAGCCCGGCGCGGGCCATGATGTCGCCATAGCTTTCGCCGCGGCTTTCGTCATCGACGCGATACAGCCGCCCGTCGCGCGCGCCGACCCCGCTGTTGCCGGCGCCGAACAGCGGCGATTGCGGATCTTCGGCGGCGATCTCGGCCAGCTGGCGGATGGCGTCGCCCCCCGCCGCGTGCAGCGCGCCCCCCGCCGATGCGGTGTGCCCCGACCCGCCCGCGACGCCCCCGTCCGGCAGATCCGAGCGGCCCGACCGGAATTCGATCCGATCGATTGGCAGGCCGACCCCGTCGGCGGCGATCTGCGCCAGCGCGGTCCAGGCCCCCTGCCCCATGTCCGCCCCGGCGGTTTCCAGCAGCGCGCTGCCATCCGCGCGCAGCACGGCGCGCGCCTGCGCCGGGAACATCGGCGCGGGAAACAGGCAGGTGCCCATGCCCCAGCCGACCAGCAGCCCGTCCTCGTCCCGCATGCGCCCCGGCGCCAGCGGGCGGTCATCCCAGCCAAAGCGCTGCGCCCCCGCCGCGTAGCATTCGCGCAGCGCCTTGGATGAAAACCGCCGCCCCGTGGCCGGATCGGTTTCCGCGTAGTTGCGCAGGCGGAACTCCAGCGGGTCCAGCCCCAGCGCCTCGGCCGCCTCGTCCATGGCGCATTCCAGCGCGGCCATGCCCGATGCCTCGCCGGGGGCGCGCATCGGCCCGGGCGTGCCCGTGTCCATGCGCACCGCCGCGTGGCGGGTGCGGATCGACGGGCTGGCATAGGTGTTGTGCGATGCGTTCGCCGCCGGTTCGATGAAGGCATCGAAGCTGCTGGTCGACGCGGTGGCGTGGTGGTCCACCGCCGTCAGCCGCCCCGACGCCTCGGTTCCCAGACGTATGACCTGCCGCGTGGCGCCGCGATGCTGCACGGGGCCGAACATCTGGTCGCGCCGCAGCACCAGCTTGACCGGGCGCCCCACCATCCGCGCCGCAAGCACCGCCAGAAGCTGAGGGCCCACGACGATGGCCTTGGACCCGAACCCGCCCCCCAGGTAGGGGCTGCGCAGGGTGACGTTTTCCTCGGGAATGCCGAAATACTGCGCGAAGACGTTGCGCATCATCACGATGGCCTGGTTGGGGGTGTCCAGCGTCAGCCGGTCGCCATCCCACGCGGCGACGATGGCGTGGGGTTCCATGGCGTTGTGATATTGCATCGGCGTTTCGATGCGGGTTTCTGTCACCTGCGCGGCGGCCCGCATGCCCGCGTCGATGTCGCCCTTGTCAAAGCTTGGCGCGCCGCCGATGCCGACGGCGGGCGGATCATAGCGGTCGCCCCGGTCGAACCCGATGCGGGCGGGCTGCGCGTCATAGCGCGGGGCCAGCAGCCGCGCGCCCTCGGTCGCCGCTTCAAGCGTATGGGCGATGACCAGCGCGATGGGCTGGCCGGCATAGCGCACGGTGTCGTCCTGCAACGCCTCGGTGCGCCAGGCAAAGGGATAGCCCTTGCCGTCCGGGTCCAGCTGCAGCGGCGGGCGGTTGGCCGGGGTCATGATCTCGACCACGCCGGGATGGGCGCGCGCGGCGACGAGGTTCAGGAACGTGACTCGCCCCCGCGCGATCGACGCCGACGCAAAGACCGCGTGCAGCATCCCCTCGGGGCGGTTGTCGGCGGCAAAGGTGGCGGCGCCGGTGACCTTGGCCGCGCCGTCGCGGCGGGTCATGGGCTGGCCCGAATTGGATCCAAGCCGGACATGGCCGGGCGCGGCGGGGTTCAACGTGTCAGGCATGATGTACGGCTCCTGTGGCGGGCGCGAAGACAGAGGCGGGAAGCGCGGGCATCCGCGCCGGCGTACCGGCGGCGGCAAGGGTCAGCGCGCGGATGGCGATGCGCCGGGCCAGGTCGATCTTGAACCCGTTGTCGCCGGATGCGGCGGCGCCCTGCACCATCCGCGCGGCGGCGGTTTCAAAGACATCCGTGCCGGGAACGGCGCCGATCA
The DNA here is from genome assembly GCA_964022595.1 of uncultured Salipiger sp. Classification (GTDB taxonomy): domain Bacteria; phylum Pseudomonadota; class Alphaproteobacteria; order Rhodobacterales; family Rhodobacteraceae; genus Salipiger. The sequence continues at coordinate 2,147 of CAXICP010000146.1, read as the reverse complement.
TCAACGCCTCGGCCTCGGGGATGCGCCAGGGGCGCGCGGCGACCCCGCCAAGCGCAAGGCGCGCATCGATGATGGTGTCGTCCCTGATGCGCAGCAGCGCCGCCGCCGACACCAGCGCAAAGGCAAAGGACGTGCGCTCGCGCAGCTTGACGTAGCGCCCATGCGCGGCGAAATCGGCGGCGCCCGGCGGCAGGCGCAGCCCGGTGATCAGCTCGCCCGGCCCAAGCGCCACCCCACCGGGGGTCTCGGCCCCGGGCAGCGCGTGGAATTGCGCCAGCGGCAGCGCGCGCGACCCCTGCGGGCCGGCGATCTCGACCACCGCGTCCAGCGCCACCAGCGGCACGGCGAAATCCGACGGGTGGGTGGCGATGCAGGCGTCGGTCCAGCCCAGCACCGCGTGGCCCCGGGTTTCCCCGCCGCGCGCCTCGCAGCCGGCCCCGGGGCTGCGCCGGTTGCAGGCGCTGTGCGGGTCCTGGAAATAGGCGCAGCGCGTGTGCTGCATCAGGTTGCCCGCCAGCGTCGCGACGTTGCGCACCTGCGCCGAAGCGCCCGACAGCAGCGCCTCGGCCACCGCCGGAAAGGCGGCGGCGAACCCGGCGTCGCGCGCAAGATCGGCGTTGCGCACCAGCGCCCCGATGCGCCAGCCGCCCCCGTCCAGCCGGTCGATCCGATCCAGCCCCGGCAGCCGCGAGATGTCGACCACAAGGCCCGGGCGCGCCACCCCGATCTTCATCAGGTCCAGAAGCGCCGTGCCCCCGGCCAGGTACGACGCCCCCGGCCGCGCGCCCGCATCGATCGCCTCGGCCAGCGAGGCCGGGCGCAGGTAATCGAAGCGGTTCATGCCTTCGTCCCTTCGACCTGGGCAAGCCGCGCCTGCGCGTCCTGCACGGCGGCGGTGATGCCCGGATAGGCGGCGCAGCGGCACAGGTTGCCGCTCATGCCTTCGCGGATGCGTTCGGGATCAGGCCCCGCGTCGCCTTCGGCGATCAGCCCGACCGCGCTCATGATCTGGCCCGGGGTGCAATAACCGCACTGGAACCCGTCGCATTCCACGAAAGCCGCCTGCACCGGGTGCAGCTCGTCGCCCGTGGCAAGCCCTTCGATGGTGGTGATCCGGGCGCCGTCAACGGTCATGGCCAGCGACAGGCAGGCATTCACCCGCCGCCCGTCGACCAGCACCGTGCAGGCGCCGCATTGGCCGCGATCGCAGCCCTTCTTGGTGCCGGTCAGCCCGATCCGGTCGCGCAGCACATCCAGCAATGTGGGGCGGGCATCTTCCAGCGTCACGCGATGGCGATCGCCATTCACGACAAGGGTGATGGAAAGGGTCATGGTCCCTCCGATGGTGGGTGGTCGTTGCGTCAGATCGTGTGGGGTCTGTTACATGGGGGCCATCCGGTGCACTGTGGCGTGATACGCAACGGCCCTGCATCCCTTATACGGAGGATGCCTCCGTTTAGCAAGCGAAAAGGACCCCCCGCCACGATGCCCACCGAAACGCCGAAACCCAAGCGCCGCCCCCGGGCCGATTCCCTGCGCAACCGCGAACTGCTGCTGGATGCCGCGCGCGAGGTGTTTTCCGCCGGCGGACCCGGCGCCAGCCTTGATGCGGTGGCGCGCAAGGCGGGGGTCGGCATCGGCACGCTTTACCGGCATTTCCCCACGCGCGAGGCGCTGTTCCAGGCGGTCTACAAGCGCGAGGTCGATGACCTGGTGGCGCTGGCCCAGGCGCTGGCCGACGATCCCGACCCGGTGCTGGCGCTGCGCAGATGGATGCACGCCAGCATCCGCATGGTCGCGACCAAACGCGGCATGCTGACCGCGCTGTCACCCACGTTCGACAAGTCGACGGATTTCTTCGCCGGCACATCGGCCAGCATGATGCAGGCGATGTCGGACCTGATGGAAAAAGGCGTGGCGGCGAACCGGCAGCGCGACGACATCGCGCCCGCCGAGATGATGCGCGCCTTCCTGGGCATCTGCTACATGCCCGAACAGCCCGGCTGGCAGGACACGGTGGTGCGCCTGCTGGACGTGTTCGTCGACGGGCTGGCAACCCGCCCCCCGGAAAACTGACCCGAAAACTGACCCGAAAGGGCGGTCAGAAGAAACAGACCACCTCGGCCTCGGCCTGGGCGCGGCGCAGA
>CAXICP010000145.1:0-7802 GCA_964022595.1 uncultured Salipiger sp. | reverse complement strand
CCGGAACTGGGCGTCTGTCATGTGGTACTTGGGCGAGATGAACTCCTCGGCGCGGAGGATCCAGCCACCCTTGCCGCCCGCCCGGTTGCGCGCATATTTGCGGCTGGCCGGGCGTCGGTCTGCCAGTCGGAAATAATAGTTCCGGCGCGCGATCCCATAGGCATCGACAAAGGCATCAGCGCCCCGCCGCATGGCCCCGCGCACCGCGCCGATGCTTTGCGGCCCCAGCGCGCCATCAACCACCACGTCATATCCCATGTCGCGCAACAGCCGTTGCAGGATCTTCACCGCATTGGCCCCCGCGTTGACATACATGTCAAAGACGCTGGGTTGCAGGACGCCGGGCAATTCCCCGATCAGCGGCCTTTCGAAATAATGCCGGATAAAGATATCGACGGCCTGCGCGCGGGTCAGGCTGCGCACATCGCTGACGTCGACCTGCCCGTCCCCAGTCAGGTCCAGCCCCAGCCGCCGCATCGTGTGGATTGTCACGCCAAAGTTCGTGGCCCCGCCCGGATCGTCCGGATCATTCACGAATCCGCCTTCCCGCGCCACGATGGCCTCGGCGATCTGCCTGACCGTCTGCATTGCTGCTGCTCCTTGCCCGTTGATCGGGGCAAAGACTGCTCAGAGAATGGTTAACGGATCTGGCGGCAGCGCGCGTTGCTCAGCCTTCGGGGTCCTTGTAGACGCCCTGCGCCTTGAGCGCGTCCACGACCTCTTTCGGCATGTAGGTTTCATCGTGTTTTGCAAGGATTTCAGTGGCTTCGAAAACACCGTTGATGTAACGGCCGGTGCCGACCATACCTTGATTTTCCGCAAAGAGATCCGGCAGGACACCGCTGAAGGTCACCGGCACCCTGGCCCCGCCATCGGTCACGTTGAAGCGCACGACCTCACCATCGCCGCGGATCAGACTGCCCTCTTCCACCAGCCCGCCGATGCGGAACACCTCTGTCGGCGCGGGCGGTTCCGCCATCACCTGAGAGGGGGCGCGGAAAAAGTTGATGCCGTCGCGCATCGCATAGCCGATCAGCCCGGTGGAAACCGCAAGGGCCACCACCGCCAGCGCGACCACCTGGATGCGGCGCTGCTTCTTCAACGACTTGAGCGACATGGCATTCCTCCTTGGGCGGATCTTGTCGCGTATCTCATATTCACGAGTCAATATGCCTTGGGGCGCTCCACGCGTATGTGACCCGGATCAAGCGGCGCGAAAACTTGTTTCGCGCCGAAGAAAGCGCGTGGCATGGCCCGACACGCGGCGCGGATCGCCCGAGGTCAGGAACATCGCCTCGCTTCCCGGGCCAACCATGCCCGGGTGGCGCGCAAGGTAATCCGCCAGCGATTCCGCCACCAGGTTGGCCTGCGAATACACCGCCACCTCGGGGCCAAGCGCGTCCTGGAACACGTCTTCCATCAGCGGGTAATGGGTGCAGCCAAGGATCGCGGCCTCGGGGGTGGGCATCTTGCGCTTCAGCGCATCGACATGGCTGCGCACCAGCGCCTCGGCGAGGATCATGTCGCCTTCCTCGATGGCGTCGACCAGCCCGCCGCAGGCCTGCGCCTCGACATCGACGCCGATGGCGCGAAAGGCCAGCTCGCGCTGAAAGGCGCGGCTGCGCACCGTGGCCGGCGTCGCGAACAGCGCCACATGCTGCACGCCGACTTCGCGCGGGGGGGAATTGTCGCCCCACTGGCGCCGGGTCATCGCCTCGATCAGCGGCACGAACACGCCCAGCACCCGCTTGTCGCGCGGAACCCAGCTTTCCTGCATGCGCCGCAACGCGGCGGCGCTGGCCGTGTTGCAGGCAAGGATCACCAGATCGCAGCCCGCATCCCAAAGCCGCGCGACCGAGCGCGTCGTCAGATCGTAGATGTCATCCGCATCGCGCACACCGTAGGGCGCGTGCGCGCTGTCGGCGTAATAGACGAAGGGCACATCGGGCAGCCGCTGTTGCAACTTGTCGAGCACCGTCAGCCCGCCCAGCCCCGAATCGAACACACCAACCGCCATCGGCCTGCCTCCTGCCTTTTGTCGCCGTCGTTCTTACGGGGCTTCGCAGGAAGAATCCATCACGACCTATTCCGCAGCTTGCGCCAGCGGCGCGCCGCCCGCGCGGATGGACGCCAGCAATTCCTCGCGCCGTTTGGCGGCAGCGCGCGCGTTCGCGTCCTTGACCGGGCCAAAGCCGCGGATCTGCAGCGGCAGACGCGCCAGTGCCAGCGCCGCATCGCGCGTTTCAGGGGTCAGCAGCGGCAGGATTTCGGCCATGTCCCGTTCGAATTGCGCGATAAGGGCGCGTTCCATCCTGCGCTCTGCCGTGCGCCCGAAGGGATCAAGCGGGGTGCCGCGCAGCACCTTGAGCCGGGCCAGATCTCGAAAAGCGCGCAGCATTCCTTCGCCATAGGTCTTTTTGATCGGCCGCCCGTCCGATCCGGTGCGAGACAGCAGCGGCGGGGCAAGGTGGAACTGCATTTCGAACCCGTCCGCGAAGGTCTCGCGCGCCTTTTTACGGGTTTCCAGATGCAGGCGGGCGACTTCGTATTCGTCCTTGTAGGACAGCAGCTTATGATACCCCTCTGCCACCGCGCCGCGCAGTTCATCATCGCCGATCCGGTCAACGAACTTGCGGTAGCGGCGGGCAAGGCGCGCATTCTGATAGGCGGTCAGGTGGGCCTCGCGGTAGGCGATCCGCTCGATCGGGGTACGCGCGGGGGCGGCGGTCTGCGGTTGCGTCAGGCCCGTCGCTTCTTGCGGATGCAGGATGGCCCAGCGGCCGATTTCAAAGGCGCGCAGGTTCGCATCCACCGCCGCGCCATTCAGGCGGATCGCGCCGGCTATGGCGTCATGCGGCAGCGGCACGAGGCCCCGCTGCCAGGCGGCACCAAGGATCATGATGTTGGAAAAGATCGAATCCCCCATCGTAACCCGCGCCAGTTCTGTGGCATCGAACAGCGCCAGATTTTCTTGCAACCTCGCCTGAAGAGAAAGCTTCAACCTGTCGTTCGGAATGAAAAATTCCGGATTTCTGGTGAACTCTCCGGTGACGGTTTCATGGGCGTTGACCACGGCGCCGGTCCGCCCCGTACGGGTCAGGCCCAGCGTCTTGGAACCGGCGCTGACCACGAGATCGCCGCCGATCAGGGCATCCGCCTCGCCAATCGCCACGCGCACGGCGCTGATGTCTTCGGGCCGGTTGGCAAGGCGAAAATGGATATGAACCGCGCCGCCCTTTTGCGCCAGCCCCGCCATTTCCATCATCCCGGCGCCAAGCCCCGCGATCTGCGCCGCCTGAGCCAGAACCGCGCCGATGGTCACGACCCCGGTGCCGCCAACGCCGGTGATGACGATGTTATGAGTGCCGTCGATCCGTGGAAGCGTTGGAAGCGGCAGGTCCGGCAGGTCCAGCGCCATGGTGTCACCTTTCCTGATCCGCGCGCCCTTCAGCGTCACGAAGGACGGGCAAAACCCCTTGAGACAAGAGAAATCCTTGTTGCAGCTGGACTGGTCTATGGCGCGCTTGCGCCCCAGATCCGTGTCGACCGGCACGATGGAAACACAGTTCGACTGAACGCCGCAATCGCCGCAGCCCTCGCAGACATCCGTGTTGATGAATACCCGCTTGTTGGGGTCCGGGAACTTGCCCCGCTTGCGCCGTCGGCGCTTTTCCGCAGCGCAGGTCTGGATGTACAGAATGGCCGAGACTCCGGGGATGTCGGCGCAGCGCCTCTGCACCGCGTCCATTTCGGATCGTTCATGTTTTTCAATTGGCTGCGGGAAAAGATTGAAGTCAATTTCTTCCTTTTCATCGTAGACGACGAACAGGTTTTTCACCCCCATCGCCAGCAGTTCCCGCGCGATGCGATCAGCGGACAGCCCGCCTTCGTTGGCTTGCCCGCCGGTCATGGCAACCGCGTCGTTGTACAGGATCTTGTAGGTGATGTTGGTTCCGGCGGCCAGCGCCGCGCGGATCGCAAGCACGCCAGAATGGTTGTAGGTTCCATCGCCAAGGTTCTGGAAAACATGAGGTCTTTTGGAAAATGGCGCCTCTCCGATCCAGTTGGCGCCTTCGCCGCCCATATGGGTGAATCCGGTGGTTTCACGGTCCATCCACTGGACCATGTAGTGACAGCCGATCCCCGCATAGGCGCGCGAGCCATCGGGCACCTTGGTTGACGAATTGTGCGGACATCCGGAACAGAAATACGGCAAGCGCGCCGCGATCTCGGGTGCGGTATCTGATTTTCGCGCGGTTTCAAGACTTTGAAGCCCGGCCTTTACGCGATCCGTGCCGCGCCCCTCGTCCAGGAAAATCCGCCCCAGCCGTTCCGCGATCATGATCGGATCCAGCGCGCCTTGCGTCGGGAACAGTTCCGGCCCGTGCATCGATCCGGCGCCGCCGCCCATGTGCCAGCCGTAAACGCGCCGGCCCCGGCGGTCGTCAAAGATCGCCTCCTTGACCTGCACCTCGATCAGCTTGCGCTTTTCCTCGACCACGACGATCAGGTCCAGCCCCTCGGCCCAGTCGTGAAAGCCGCGCATGTCCAGCGGAAAGGTCTGCCCGACCTTGTAGGTGGTGATGCCCAGCCGTTCGGCTTCGGGCGCGTCGATGCCAAGCAGCGACAGGGCATGCACCAGGTCCAGCCAGTTCTTGCCCGCCGCGACAAGGCCGATCCTTGCCCCCGGCTTGCCCCACATGCGCCTGTCCATGCGGTTGGCGTGGGAAAACGCCTCGGCCGCGAAGCGCTTGTGGTCGATGATGCGCTTTTCCTGCGCATGGGGCGTGTCGCCAAGGCGGATGTTAAGACCGCCTTCGGGCATGTCGAAATCGGGCAGCACAAGCGACATCCGGTCGGGGCGGCCATCGACAACGGCGGTCGCCTCGACCGTGTCCTTCATGGTCTTGAGCCCCACCCAAACCCCGGCAAAGCGCGACAGGGCCCAGGCGTAGACGCCGTAATCCAGGATTTCCTGCACGCCGGCGGGCGAGACGACCGGCATGTAGGCATCCACCAGCGCCCATTCCGACTGGTGCAGCACCGTCGAGCTTTCGCCGGTGTGATCGTCCCCCAGGGCCATGATGACGCCGCCGTGGCGCGAGGTGCCGGCCATGTTGGCATGGCGCATCACGTCACCCGACCGGTCAACCCCCGGGCCCTTGCCGTACCACAGGCCGAACACGCCGTCATAGCGCCCCTCGCCGCGCAGTTCGGCCTGTTGCGCGCCCCAAAGCGAGGTTGCGGCCAGATCCTCGTTCAGCCCTTCCTGAAAGCGGATATCCGCCGCATCCAGGTATTTTCCGGCGCGCCGCATCTGCATGTCGACCGCCCCCAGCGGCGATCCGCGATACCCGGTGCAGAACCCGGCGGTGTTCAACCCGGCGGCCGCGTCGCGCGCCTTCTGGATCAGCATCAGCCGCACCAGCGCCTGCGTGCCGTTCAGCAATACCGGGGATTTCGTGAGGTCGAACCGATCTTCGAGCGAAATGTCTTGCTTGGTCATGCGCGCCTCCCTTCGCTCATACCTTGGGCATTATGGGCCGATAATAGGTCAAAAAGCCTGACCCTCCTAGGGAATTTTTCGCGTTTTCAGGCGGCCCTGAAAGTGGAGGTTCCCATTTACCCTTTGTGTCGTATACAGGTCGCGCGGGCCGGAATGGGTAAAGATATGGACTGGGACAAGCTAAGAATATTTCATGCTGTCGCCGATGCGGGCAGCCTGACTCATGCGGGGGATGCGCTGCATCTGTCGCAATCGGCTGTCTCGCGGCAGATCCGGGCGCTGGAGGAATCGCTGAACACGACACTGTTCCACCGGCACGCGCGCGGGCTGATCCTGACGGAACAGGGCGAACTGCTGTTCGACGCCACCGCGTCCATGGTCAAGCGCATCGACGCCGCGACCGCGCGCATCCGCGACAGCGAAGAAGAAGTGTTCGGCGAACTCAAGGTCACCACGACCCACGGGTTCGGCGTTCTGTGGCTGGCCCCGCGCCTGACCAAGCTGTACGAGAAGTTTCCCGACCTCAAGGTCGACCTGATGCTCGAAGAACGCGTGCTGGACCTGCCGATGCGCGAAGCCGACATCGCCATCCGCATGAAGGAACCCAGCCAGGCCGACCTGATCCGCAAGCGTCTGATGTCGATCCGCATGCGGCTTTACGCATCGCCCGAATACCTTGCGGAACGGGGCGTGCCCGAAACGCTGGATGATCTGTCGACGCACCGGCTGATCTGTCAAAGCCCGTCCTCGGCGCAGGTCGCCGCCGGCAAGCTGATGATCCAGGAACTGCTGACCTACGACATCCAGACCGCGCTGACCGTGAACAACTACTTCGGCGTGTTACAGGCGGTGGTGGCCAACCTGGGCATCGGCGTTCTGCCCGACTACATCATCGAGGATTTCCCGTCGGTCGTGCGGGTCCTGCCCGAGATCGAAAGCAACGAGGTTCCGGTGTTTCTGGCCTATCCCGAAGAGCTGCGCCATTCCAAGCGGGTGTCGGCCTTTCGCGACTTTGTTCAGGACGAGATTTTTTCGCATCGCAGGCAGCTTCGCGCGATGGGAGCGGACTAAGTTCGCGCTAAAAGTGTGAGCCATGCGCCACAGTCATGGCGGAAATGTCCGATCTGCGGCGCCTTCCGGGTTGCGCGACTCAGAACTGATAACATATTCGGCAGATGAAGGCTGAAGCGCCGCCAGGCGCATCATCTTCATACCTCCCTGTTGGACTTCGGCCGAGCTTTGCGCTCGGCCTTTTTTTTCGCCATTCTCGTCACAAACCGACCAGATCGCGAGCAGGACTGATCATGCGCCAACCCTCTACCCTTACCTGCCGCTGCGAAACCATGAGCTGGCGCATCGCGGCCCGCGCGCAGGGGCGGCTGATCCTGTGCTACTGCGCCGATTGCCAGGCGGCGGCGCATACGCTGGGTGCCGACGCCCTGCTTGACGACGCCGGCGGCACCCTGCTGTTCCAGACCCTGCCCGACCGCATCGACATTACGCGGGGCGCGGACCACCTTGCGCTGCTGCGCCTGTCGCCCAAGGGGCTTTTGCGTTGGCACGCGGGCTGCTGCGGCACCCCTATCGCCACCACCCTGCCCAAGCCGCTGATGCCCTTTGCCGGCGTGGTCCTGCCCCAAGGTCACAGCGATTTCGGCAAGCCGCGCGCCCGCGTCTTTACCCAGGACGCCCTGCGCCCCGTCAGGCAGGAAGGCTTTGGCGCGGCGGGCGCCGGCATCATGCTGCGCGCCCTGACGGCCCTTGCGCAGGGCCGCCGCGACAGCCCGTTCTTCGGCCCCGGCGGCGATCCGGTCCGCACCGCCCGGGTGTTGACCCCCGCCGAACGCAAAAGCGCCGCCCGGGGGCGAACCTAGACCTTCCAACGCCCGCGCCCTTGGCGTAAAGAGCGCCTGAACTGACCAGAGGGACACGGACATGCAGGAACCGGCGATTACCACCGATCTGATCGAGGCGCACGGCATCAAGCCGGATGAATACGCACGTATCCTGCAAATCCTGAACCGCGAGCCGACCTTTACCGAGCTCGGCATCTTTTCGGCCATGTGGAACGAACATTGTTCCTACAAGTCGTCCAAGATCCATCTCAAGGGCCTGCCGACCAGCGGCCCTCAGGTGATCTGCGGCCCCGGTGAAAACGCCGGCGTGGTCGATATCGGCGATGGTCAGGCGGTGGTCTTCAAGATGGAAAGCCACAACCACCCGTCCTACATCGAACCCTACCAGGGCGCGGCGACCGGCGTGGGCGGCATCCTGCGCGACGTGTTCACCATGGGCG
>CAXICP010000144.1:0-7836 GCA_964022595.1 uncultured Salipiger sp. | reverse complement strand
TGGTGGTCTGCACCGCGTGGCCATAGGCGATCCAGTCGACAACCGACCCGCCAAGCCCGGGGATCACGCCGACCACCACGCCGATCAGCGAACAGCGCAGCGACAGCCACTTGTTGGCCATCCAGTCGCGCACGCCGTCGCCCCAGCCCGCGCCCAGCGTGGCGTTCTTGGCGATGGCGCGGTCCTGGCGCAGCAGCGATACGATTTCGGGAACCGCAAAGACGCCCAGGCCCACGATCACCAGCTTCAGCCCGTCGGTCAGGTAGGGAATGTCATAGCTGGCCATGCGCAGGCTGCCGCCCGCGTCGGCCTCGCCGATGGTGCCGATCAACATGCCCAGACCGGCCGCCGCCAGCCCCTTGAGCGCGACGCGCCCCGCCAGAACCGCCACCATCGACAGGCCAAGGATGGAAATCATCAGCATCTCGGGCAGCCCGAAGGCCAGCACCAGCGGGCGCGCCACCACGATGAACAGGGTCAGAAAGGCCGCGCCCACCAGCCCGCCGAACAGCGAAGAGGTAAAGGCCGCCGACAGCGCCCGCGCCGCCTGCCCCTTTTTCGCCAGCGGAAAGCCATCCAGCACGGTGGCCTGTGACGCCGAACTGCCCGGAATGCCCATGAGCACCGATGCAAAGGTGTCGGACGTGGGCACGACCGCCACCATCCCCACCATCAGCGCAAGGCCCAGCACCGGGTCCATGCCGAACATGAACGGCAGCAGCAGCGACAGGCCCGCGATGCCGCCAAGGCCGGGAAACACGCCGACCGCAAGGCCCATCACCACGCCCAGAACGAGGTATCCAAGGACGACAGGTTGCAAGATCATGGCCCATGCCTGGCCAAGCGCAGGCAGGGCGGTGGCGAAAAGGTCCATCGCACCGGCTTTCGTTTTGTGGATCGGGAAGATCGGGAATGCGGCCCCCGCGCCGTTCAGGCGGGGGCCGCGCGGTGGCCGCTTATTTCAGCGACACACCATAGGCGTCCTGCAACCAGTTGGTCACAAAGGTCTTTGCTTCGCCCGACACCTTGGTGCCCGCCGCGGTTGCGGTCTGCGCGCCTTCGCCCACGAACACGTCGTACTTGCCGACGCGTTTGGCCGCGATGGTCGCAAAGTCGGGGCGGTTGCGCACCGCGTCAAAGGCGGCGGTGTAGGTGTCGCGCACGTCATCGGGCGTGCCCGCCGGCAGGAAGGCGATCTTCTGCACCGGGAAGCCGGCGACGAAAAAGGCTTTCCACGCGTCCCACGCCTCGCCAGAGGTTTCGCAGCCCTCGGTCGCCTCGCACACTTCCTTGAAGGTCGGGATGTCCGGGAAGGTCGGATCGCGCACGATGTTGCCATCCGCGTCCAGCGCGCCCCAGGTCATCATGGGCACGGCCTTGCCCGACGCCACAAGGTCGGCCGAGCCGCCAAGGTAGCCCGAGGACGTCTGGTAGTCGATCGTGGCCTCGCCGCGTTCGAACATCAGCCGCCCGTCGCCGCGCCCCTTGATGCCGAAGACCGGCTCGACGTTCATGCCCAGCATTTCCCATGCCAGCAGCGGCACAAGGTCAAGACGCGTCGCGCCCTGCGAGCCGTAGATGAAATCGATGTCCTGCAGGTTGTTCGCGGTACCGTCGTATTTGGCGCCGTCCTCGGCGTTCAGATAGGCCACGCCGCCGGTGCCCGAGGCCATGACCGGCACCCAGTCGCTGTATTCATAGCGCACGCGCGGATCGCCCAGCAGGTAGGGAAACTGCGTCGATCCCGAGGTGCCGAACAGCAGCGTGCCGTCGTCGTGTTCTTCTTCCTGGAACCAGTTGGCGCCCTTGGTCGATCCGGCGCCGGGCATGAATTTCACCACGACGGTGGGCTTGCCGGGCAGCTCTTCGGACAGCAGCGGCGCGAAAAAGTTCGCCCATTTCGCCGACCCGCCGGTTTCCGAGAACGGGATGACCCATTCGATCGTCTTTCCGGACATGTCGACCTCGGCCAGGGCCGGGGCTGCGATAAGGGTGGCTGCCGCAACCGAGGTTGCAAGTTGCTTGATGGTCATTGGTTTCCTCCCGTAGACCTTGCAGGCGCCGGAAGTTCACCGGCACCGTCTCGTCAGTATCATCTCAAGGGAAAGCTTCCCTCCTCCAACGCCGACACTGTGCCGTTCCAACCTTGCGCGAAACTTGCGCAACATGACAAAGAAGTAACCATGCGCATCGCAATCATCGAAGATAACGAAGCCCTGGCCAACGGAATCGCTTTCCGGCTGCGCGACCGTGGGCATGCGGTCGACCTTTTGCACGATGGCGCCGAGGCGGATGCGTTCCTGGCGCAAGAGGGCGCCGACCTTGTGGTGCTGGACCTCAACCTGCCGGGCATGGACGGGATCGAGGTGCTGCGCGCGCTGCGCCGGCGCGGCGACGGCACGCCGGTCACTTTGCTGACCGCGCGCTCGGAAACATCCGAACGCGTGGCGGGGCTTGATGCGGGGGCGGATGACTACCTGACCAAACCATTCGAGCTGGACGAGCTGGAGGCGCGCCTGCGCGCCATGGCCCGGCGCAAGAACCTTGAATTCAGCGCGCGCGACACGCTGGGGCCGCTGGTTTTCGATCGCACCTCGCGCCAGTTGATGCAGGACGAACAGCCGCTGGACATCCCGCGCCGGGAAATCGCCACGCTGGAATGCCTGCTGGAACGGCGCGGGCGCATCGTGTCCAAGGCGCAGCTGATCACGCATGTCTATGGCACCGGATCGGACGCCGAGGAAAGCGCGATCGAACCGCATGTCTCGCGCCTGCGCAAACGGCTTGACCCTTTCGGGATCAAGATCAAGTCGGCGCGCGGCCTTGGCTACATGCTTGAGATCGTGGAAACATGACGGTCATGTCGCTTCGGTTGCGGCTGGTGCTGGTGATCCTGCCGCCGCTTCTGCTGGTGGCGGTCCTGCTGGGCTGGTGGCGTTTTGAGGTGGCGCAGCGCACGTCCGAGGACCTGTTCGACCGCAGCCTGCTGTCGGCGGCGCTGGCCATCTCGCGCGATGTGGCGATTTCCGAAGGCGATGCGCTGTCGCCGGGAACGCGGCGCGTGATCTCGAACGCGGGGGGCGGCGAGCTGTATTACCACGTCACCGGGCCGGGGGGCATCTATGTCACCGGCTACGCCTATCCGCCGCGCCCCGAAACCCGGGTTGCCCGGGATGCGCCGTTCTACTACGTCGCGGATTATCGCGGCGAGGAAATGCGCGTGCTGCGCATGATCGAAAGCCGCACCATCGGCAACCTGTCGGGCGACGCGGTGGTGACGGTCTGGCAGCGCATCGCCGATCGCCGGGCCTTTGCGCATGAACTTGCGCTGCGCGCGGCGGCGTTGATCGCGGCCCTGATTGCGGCGCTGACGCTGGTGATCTGGTTCGGCGTGCAGCTGGGCCTGCGGCCCTTGAACGATCTGCAACAGGCGATTCGCCGCCGCTCGCCCGATGATCTGGCCCCGATCCGCCGCCCGGTCCCCACCGAGGTTTCGGGGATCGTATCCACCTTGAACCGCCTGCTGGGGCAGGTCCAGCACAGCATCGAAACGCATCAGGCGTTCATTTCCGATGCCGCGCATCAGTTGCGCAACCCGGCCTCGGCGGTTCTGGCGCTGGCCGAAACGCTTCCCGATGTGCACGATCCCAAGGCCCGCGCCGCGCGCCAGCAGGAACTGATCGCCGCCGCGCGCTGGTCCGCGCGCCTGTCCGAACAACTGCTGTCGCTGGAAAGGTTGCGCTATGATGACGCCTCGGCGATGACACCGGTCGACCTGAACGCGGTGGTCGAAGACGCCTGCCGCGCCTTTGCGCCAAAGGCCCTGTCGCGGGATCTGGATTTCGTGCTGGCCAGCGCGCCCGAACCCTTGCCGGTCATGGGCAACCCGGTCCTGCTGGGCGAAGCCGTGACGAACCTTCTGGAAAACGCGTTGAAACATGGCGGGGCGGAAATGCAGGCGATTTCGGTGCGCTCCATCTCTGCCGATGGCCGCGCCGTGGTGCTGGTCGAAGACGATGGCGTCGGGATTCCGGCGCATCAGGCCGAGGCGGCGTTTCGCCGGTTTTCGCAATTGCGCAACGGCGCGGGGTCGGGGCTGGGCCTTGCCATCGTGGAACAGGTCGCGCGCAAACATGGCGGCGAGACCGGCCTTGACCTTGCGCCGCGCGGCACCTGCGTGCGGTTCGAAATCCCGCTGGACGCCCGCGCCGAAGGGACTTGACCCGCGCCGGGTCACTGCGGCATCTGCTGCGCTTCGCGTTCGGCGATAAAGCGCACGAAAAGCAGCGTCAGGCTTTCGCGGCGCGACGTGTCCGGCCAGACCGCAAAGATGCCCAGCGGGCGCAACCGCCAGTCCGGCAGCAGGCGCACCAGTTCGCCCGACGCCTGCCCGCGCGCGGCAAGATGTTCGGGCAGGATCGTGGCCCCAAGGTTCTGCAGGGTGAAATGGTGCAGCGCGTCGATGCTGTCGACTTCCAGCCGGGCCTGTCCCAGAACCTTTGCCGTCTCGCCATCCGGGCCATGCAGCGTGGTCACGTCCGATCGGTGTTTGTAGCGCAGCCAGTCCCAATCTTCCATGTCCGACGGATGCCCCGGGCGCGGGCGGGTGGCGGCGTATCCCGCCCCCGCCACCAGCGCCCGGTCGCTTTCGCCCAGCTTGCGCGACATCATCGAACTGTCGTCCAGCCAGCCGGCGCGGATGTTCACGTCGAACCCGTCTTCCAGCAGGTCCATCCGCGCGTCGGTAAAGCTGACCGACAGGGCGACCTGCGGGTGGCGGCGGGCGAATTCCGCGATGGACCCCGCAAGCGAAGATGATGACATGAAGGCCGGCATCGACACGCGCAGCGCGCCCACCGGGTCCAGCGACAGGGCGTTCAATTCGTTCAACCCGCTTTCCGCGCTGCGCAGCATCTCGGCCACGCGGGCGTAGAACATCCGCCCCTCGTTGGTCAGCGCGATCTTGCGCGTCGTCCGGTACAGCAGCGTCACGCCCAGAAAGGTTTCCAGCTCTGCCACCGTCTCGCTCACGCGCGAGGGGGCAAGGCCGATGGCCCGTGCCGCCGCCCGGAACGAACCTTCGTCGACGACGTGCGCAAAGATCGCCATGTGGCGCAGATGCTCGATCATTGTTCTGCCTGTCCGAATTATGACTTCCGCAAACGCAGGATACCCCGATCAGTGCGCCGGCGATACCTACAGGGTGCACCACGAAGGAGCCACACGATGCAGGCCAACACATTCTTCACCACGCCAAACGCCGCGCGCTACCTGGGCACGCTTTGCAAGCATTTCGGCCACAAGGTTCCGGTCGCCTATGAACCGGGCCTCGGGCGGATCGACCTGCCCTTTGGCCAATGCGCGCTGCGCGCAGACGACGCGGGGCTGGCGCTGAGCGCCACGGCCGGGGATCGCCCCGCGCTCGACAAGACCATCGACGTCATGACCAGCCATCTTGACCGCTTCGCCTTTCGCGAAAACCCCGAACTGACCTGGACCTTTACAGAAGCCGCCGCCGGCTGACCCCGAAACCCCAGCCCCCGGACCGCCCCGGGGGCCAACACAGAGCATCACATGAACCGCAGAACACTGATCAGAACCTCGCTGGGCGCATCGCTCGCGATCATCCTTGGACAACACGCAGGAGCACAGGACATGAACGAGCAGACCCAAGCCAGCTTTGACACCGTCATGGCATTCATGGGCGCGATGGGATCGGCCGACATGGAAACCATGGGCAAGCTGATGGCCGATGACATGGTCTGGCACAACGAAGGCGATCCCTCCCTGCCCTGGATCGGCGGCGCGACCGGCAAGAAGGACATCTTCGACTTCCTCGCCGTGTTTTCCAAGAACCTGCAAACCACCATGTGGGAAAACACCGACGCCTTCGCCTCGGGCGACACGGTTGCCGTCTTTGGCAGGATGAACGGCGTCACCCCCCATTCCGGCAAGGAAATCGGCGCGTTCTCTTTTGCGCTGCGCGCCAAGGTGCGGGATGGTCAGGTGGTGCTGTGGCACTGGTTCGAAGACAGCTTCGCCGTCAGCCAGGCGTATCACGGCTGATCCGCGCCCCCTGGCAAAGCCGCCCGCGACGGTGGCCCTGCCCAACCCGAACCAAGGACAGACCATGACCTATGCCGTTACCGCCGTGTCGGGCCAGCTTGGCCGGGCGATTGCCGAAACCCTTGTCGCGCTGCCCGGCGGCGTTCCCGTTGTCGGGCTGGCCCGCAGCCCGGGCAAGGTCGCCGATCTGGGCATCGATCTGCGCCCGGGCGATTATAACCGGCCCGAACAGCTGCAAGCCTCGCTTGCCGGGGTCGATGCGCTGGTGATCGTGTCCGGCATGGCCCCGCCGGACGAGCGCATCCAGCAGCACCGCAACGTGATCGATGCCGCCCGCGCCGCCGGTGTGAAAAAGCTGGTCTATACCAGCATCATCGGCCCCGAAGAGGGCACGCGCTTTTCCCCCGTGGTGCAAAGCAACCGCCAGACCGAAGCGGACATCCGCGCCAGCGGGCTTGACTGGGCCATCGGGCGCAACGGCATCTATATCGAGCCGGATATCGACTATATCGACAGCTACAAGGCGCGCGGCGAAATCGCCAACAGCGCCGGTGCGGGCCGCTGCGGTTACACCACGCGGGCGGAACTGGCCCATGCCTATGGCGCGCTGCTGACGCGCGAGGCGCTGAACGGCGGCACCTATGATCTGAACGGCGCGCCGATCACGCAGGCCGAACTGGCGGGCTACCTGAACCGCGCCTTTGACGCCGATCTTGCCTATCGCGAGATGACGCCCGAAGACTTCGTCGCCGATCGCAGCGCCGAGCTTGGCGATTTCCTCGGCCCGATCATCGGTGGCATCTATGAAGGCATCCGGCAGGGCGCCTATGACCGCCCCGGCGATTACGCCAGGGTCACCGGTCGTGCGCATCAATCCTGGCAGGAATATTTCGCCGCCCTTCGCGCCTGAGCGCCGCGCAACCGCCGGGCCGGGGGGTGGCCAGCCCATTCACCCCCGGCCCAGCGTGCCCAGCCAATCCAGAAAGACCCCCAACCGGCGAAGCCCCGAAACGCGGGTAAGATACAGCGCGGTGATCGCCAGCGGGTCGGCGTCAAGCTGGCCGGGGAACAGTTCGACCAGACGGCCCGTGCGAAGATCCTCTGCGATCATGAAATCGGAAAACCGCGCGATGCCCAGCCCGCCCAGCACCATCTGGCGCACCGCCTCTCCGTTGCCGGCGGTGATGGCGGGGGGCACCGCCACCGGCTCGGCCAGACCAGCGAAACGCAACGTGTTGATGTGATCCGGCGCGGCAAAGCGCACCTGTTTCAGGCGTGCAAGGTCGGCGGGCGCCTCGGGCCAGCCGTGGCGATCCAGGTATTGCGGCGTCGCCACCAGTTTCCACGCGGTGCGCCCCAGCGGGCGGCGCAGCATGTCGCTGTCGGGAACGCGGCCCAGCCGGATGGCGACATCCGCGTGGCTGCCGATCAGGTCCACCAGCGCGTCGGTCATGTCGATCGACAGCTGGATATCGGGGTATGCGGCGTGAAATTCGGCAAGGCGCGGGGCAAGGACATGCAGCACATAGGGCACCGGCGCGTTCACGCGAAGCGGCCCGGCGGGGGCCTGCCCGCTGGTCGCGATTTCCTGCAGGGCTTCGCCGCGGGCAAGGATCTCGCGCGCTTCGGCCAGGACGGCGGCGCCTTCGGGGGTGATTTCGATGGAACGCGTGGTGCGGCGCAGCAGCGTGACCTTCAACTGCTCTTCCAGCCGGGTGACCGACCGGCTGAGCGTCGATGCGGACACCCCCCTGCGCCGCGCGGATTGTG
>CAXICP010000143.1:0-7896 GCA_964022595.1 uncultured Salipiger sp. | reverse complement strand
AGCTTTTCTCGTTTCCCGCGCCGCCTGCCCGCCCCTCGCGCCCCGAAGCGCAGGGCCTGCGCCACCTTGCCTTCACCGTGCCCGACGTGGAAGCGGCCAAGGCCCAGCTTGAAGACAAGGGGGTCGAGGTCGAGCCGATCCGCGTGGATGCGCTGACCGGCAAGAGCTTCACCTTTTTCGCCGATCCCGACGGGCTGCCGCTGGAACTTTACGAGGCGTGACGGTTCAGGCCGGCACCTTCTGCGCATAGCCCAGCCCCTGCAGCGCGCCGCGGATCTCGTCCAGGATCGCCGGGTCGTCGATGGTGGCGGGCAGCTTGAACGCGTCGCCATCGGCGATCTTGACCATCGTCGCGCGCAGGATCTTGCCCGAGCGCGTCTTGGGCAATCGATCCACCACCGCGCACAGCTTGAAGGCGGCCACCGGGCCGATCTGATCGCGCACCAGCTTGACGCATTCGCGGCAGACCTCGGCCCCGTCACGATCCACCCCCGAGCTCAGACAGATGAATCCCAGCGGCATCTGCCCCTTGAGCGCATCCGACACCCCGATCACCGCGCATTCGGCCACGTCCGGGTGGCTGGCAAGCACTTCTTCCATGGCGCCGGTCGACAGGCGGTGCCCGGCGACGTTGATCACGTCATCGGTGCGGGCCATGACGTAAAGATAGCCGTCTTCGTCCTTCATCCCCGCGTCGCCGGTTTCGTAAAAGCCGGGGAACTGGGTCAGATAGGATTTGCGGAACCGGTCCTCGGCCTGCCACAGGGTCTGCAGCGTGCCCGGCGGCAGCGGCAGCTTGATGGCGATGGCGCCCAGCGTGCCCGGCGCGACCTCGTGCCCGCCTTCGTCAAGGATGCGCACGTCATAGCCCGGCATGGCGACCGACGGGCTGCCCAGCTTGATCGGCAGCTCTTCGATGCCCAGCGGGTTGGCGGCGATGCCCCAGCCGGTTTCGGTCTGCCACCAATGGTCGATCACCGGCACGCCAAGGTGCTTTTGCGCCCATTCGATGGTGCTGGGATCGGCCCGTTCCCCCGCAAGGAACAGCGCCTGAAGATCGTGCAGCTTGTAGCGGCGGATCCACTCGCCATCGGGGTCGGCCCGGCGAATGGCCCGCAGCGCGGTCGGCGCGGTGAAGAACGATTTCACCCGGTGGTTCTGGATGATGCGCCAGAAGACCCCCGCATGGGGCGTGCCGATGGGCTTGCCTTCAAACACGATGGTCTGCGCGCCGGCGATCAGCGGGCCGTAGCAGATATAGGAATGCCCCACGACCCAGCCCACGTCGGACGCGGCCCAGAACCGGTCCCCGGCTTCGATGTTGTAGATGTTCTTCATCGACCATTGCAGCGCCACAAGATGCCCCGCCGTCGACCGGACCACGCCCTTGGGCTGGCCGGTGGTGCCGCTGGTGTACAGGATATAGGCCGGGTGATCGCCTTCGACCGGCAGGCATTCGGCGGGCTTCACCCCGTATTGAAAGCCGTGCCAGCTGAAATCGCGCCCGGGGATCAACTTGGCGACTTCCTGTTCGCGCTGGAAGACGACGCAGAATTCGGGCTTGTGGCTGGCCTGTTCGATGGCGGCATCCAGCAGCGGCTTGTAATGCACCACGCGCCCCGGTTCCAGACCGCAGCTGGACGCGATGATCGCCTTGGGCGTGCAATCGTCGATGCGCACCGCCAGTTCATGCGCGGCGAACCCGCCAAAGACCACCGAATGCACCGCGCCGATGCGCGCGCAGGCCAGCATCGCCTCAAGCGCCTCGGGGATCATCGGCATGTAGATGATGACGCGGTCGCCCTTTTCCACGCCGCGCATGCGCAGCGCCCCGGCAAGGCTGGCGACCCGGTCGCGCAGGTCGCGATAGGTCAGACCCTTGGACGCATGGGTGATCGGGCTTTCGTGCATGATGGCGATCTCGTCGCCGCGCCCCGCCTCGACGTGGCGGTCGACCGCGTTCCAGCAGGTGTTGACCATGCCATCGGCGAACCAGTCATACATGTCCCCGCCCCTCTCGAACAGCGCGCGTGAGGGCTTGCGATCCCAGTCGATGGCCTCGGCTGCCTCTAGCCAGAAGCGCTCGGGGTCGGCTTTCCACGCCGCGTAGACGTCCTTGTAACCCATGGCACAGGTCCTCCTCTCTCCACTGAAGAAAGGGTTAGGGACCGCCCCCGGACCGGGCAAGCCTGTTACCGTAAACTGCGACCAGATTTCGCATAGTTTCTGCGAAACACGCTGGAAACGGCGTTGCAAATTCTGCAAAGCCGGGGATTCTTCGCAGTTCAGCGGGGCGCCGCGGGTGGATTTGCAAATGTGCTAACCGCAGGCTTGCAAAATCCCGGCCCGACCGGGCGCCCCCCGATTCAGCCGTAGCTGGCGACCGGCGTGCCCGCGATCGCCGCCATGTTCAGCAGCCCGCGCGAGGTGATGGACGGGGTCACGATATGCGCGCGATTGCCCAGCCCCATGAGGATCGGCCCCACTTCAAGCCCCCCCGCCTTGAGCCGCAGGATGTTGCGCACGCCGCTGGCCGCATCGGCCTGGGCAAAGATCAGCACGTTCGCCGCGCCGGTCAGCCGGTTGCCCGGCATCAGCCGTTCCCGCAGTTCGGGATCCAGCGCGCTGTCCACGTGCATCTCGCCCTCATAGTTGAAATCGCGCGGCTGACTGTCAAGGATGTCCAGCGCGGCGCGCATGCGCGGGCCGGTGCCATCCGCCTGGTTGCCGAATTGCGAACGCGAGCACAGCGCCACGCTGGGGGTCAGGCCAAAGCGGCGCACATGGCGCGCGGCGCCGATGGTGGTCGCGGCAATCTGTTCGGGGCCCGGTTCGGTCCAGACCTGCGTGTCGGCAAGGAACAGCGGCCCGTCTTCAAGGATCATCAGCGACAGCGCGCCCTGCGGTTCGAACCGCCCGCCGCCCAGCACCTGCGTGATGTAGTTGAGATGCCAGCGGTATTCACCGAAGGTGCCGCAGATCATGCTGTCGGCCTCGCCCCGGTGGACCATGATCGCGGCGATCGCGGTGGTGTTGGTGCGCAGGATCGCGCGCGCGAGGTCAGGCGTCACGCCCTTGCGCGCCATGAGGGCGTGATAGCTTTCCCAGTAATCGCGATAGCGCGGGTCATCCTGCGGGTTCACGATGTGGAAATCGCGGCCCGGGCGGATGTCCAGCCCCATGCGTTCGCACCGCGCCTCAAGCACTTCGGGGCGCCCGATCAGGATCGGCTGTTCGGTGGTTTCTTCAAGGATGGCCTGCGCGGCGCGCAGCACGCGTTCATCTTCGCCCTCGGCAAAGACGATCTTGCGGCTGGCGGTGCGCGCGGCGTCGAACACCGGGCGCATCAGCAGCGCGGATTTGAACACGCTGGCGTTCAGCTTTTCCTTGTAGGCCCCCAGATCGTCCAGCGGGCGCGTGGCCACGCCCGATTCCATCGCCGCCTTGGCCACGGCCGAGGACACCACCGCCGAAAGCCGCGGATCGAAGGGCTTGGGGATCAGGTAGTCGCGCCCGAAGGTCAGCGCCTCGCCGTGGTAGGCGGCGGCCGCTTCGGCGCTGGTGGTGGCGCGGGCCAGCGCGGCGATGCCGTCGACGCAGGCGATTGCCATTTCGTCGTTGATTTCCGTCGCGCCCACGTCAAGCGCACCCCGGAAGATGAACGGAAAGCACAGCACGTTGTTGACCTGGTTGGGGAAATCCGACCGCCCCGTCGCCATGATCGCATCCGGCGCAACCTCGCGCACCAGATCCGGCATGATTTCGGGGTTCGGGTTGGCCAGCGCAAAGATGATGGGCCGCTCGGCCATGCGCGCCACCTGCGCGGGCTGCAACACCCCCGGCCCCGACAGCCCAAGGAACAGGTCCGCGCCGTCGATCACATCGTCAAGCGCGCGCTTGTCGGTGGCTTGCGCAAAGGCGGCCTTTTGCGGGTTCATATCCTCGGCGCGGCCTTCGTAGACCAGCCCGTGGATGTCGCACAGCCAGACATTCTCGCGCTTCACCCCAAGCTTGAGCAGCATGTTGAGGCAGGCGATGCCCGCCGCCCCGCCGCCCGTCGACACGATCTTGATGTCTTCGAATTTCTTGCCAGCCACGTGCAACGCGTTGGTCGCAGCGGCGCCCACGACGATGGCGGTGCCGTGCTGGTCGTCGTGAAAGACCGGGATGTTCATCCGCTCGCGGCAGATCTTTTCGACGATGAAACAGTCGGGCGCCTTGATGTCTTCAAGGTTGATGGCGCCGAAGGTCGGTTCAAGCGCGCAGACGATATCGGCCAGCTTTTCGGGGTCGGGCTGGTCCAGTTCGATATCGAAACAGTCGATATTGGCGAATTTCTTGAACAGAACCGCCTTGCCTTCCATCACCGGCTTGGACGCCAGCGGCCCGATATTGCCCAGACCCAGAACCGCAGACCCGTTGGACACCACCGCCACGAGATTGCCGCGCGCGGTATAGCGGGCGGCATTGGCCGGATCGGCCTTGATTTCAAGGCACGCCTCGGCGACCCCGGGGCTGTAGGCACGGCTAAGATCGCGCCCGTTGGCAAGGGGCTTGGTGGCGCGGATCTCAAGCTTACCCGGCTTGGGGTTCTCGTGGTAGAACAGCGCCGCCTGGCGCAGGCTTTCCTGGGTCGTGTCGGACATCTGCGGCTTGCCTCCCGATATAGTTCACCATTGAACAATTCGTCAGGCGCCGAATATCACCTAGACCCGGATGCGTCCAGTGTCGCGGCGGTGGGTCAGTAGACCACGGCTTGCAGCAATTCGATGCGCTGCTCTGCCTGCTGGACCGTCAGTTCATCGTTGAAAGGCTCTTCCGCCCGCTCGCACAGATCGCGCAGGCGCGCCTCTTGCGAGGCGGTCATCGGCTCGCGCGGATCGGGGGGGACGTCAAGCGCGGCATCAAGCTGGACGGTATCGGTGAAATCGTTCTGCAAGTTCATGTGATCAAATCCTCCGTTCGCTCGCCCAACGCCGTCCCCCTGCCCCGGGTTCCGGCCCGCGCGTGCCCATTTCGCAGGGTGACAAGGCGCGGGCCTGCCGCTACAAGGCCCGCGAAATATAGCGATACACCCGATAGGAGCCTGCGATGACCACCCTGGTTTTCGGCCACAAGTCCCCCGACACCGACAGCACCGGCAGCCCGATCATCTGGGCCTGGTATCTCAACGAGGTAAAGCGCGTCGCCGCCCGGCCCGCGCTTCTGGGCGAGCCCAACACCGAAGCCGCCTTCATGCTTCAGCACTGGAACCTGGACAAGCCCGAGATCATCTCGGACGTGGCGGAAAACGCGCCGGTGGTCATCGTCGACACCAACAACCCCGCCGAGCTTCCCGCGTCGATCAACGCCGCCGACATCCAGGGCATCATCGACCACCACAAGCTGGTCGGCGGGCTGGAAACCAAGGGGCCGATCGATATCACCGTGCGCCCGCTGGCCTGCACCGCGACGATCATGATCGACCTGATCGGCAAGGATCTGGGCCGGATGCCCGAAGCCATCAAGGGCGCGGCGCTGACCTGCATCCTGTCCGACACGCTGGAATTCCGCTCGCCGACGACCACGTCGCATGACCGGGCCGTGGCTGAAACGCTGGCGGCGGATCTTGGCGTGGACATCAGCGAGCTCGCCGCGCAGATGTTTGCCGCGAAATCCGACGTGTCGGCCTTTTCCGACGCCGAACTGATCCGGATGGATTCCAAGGAATACGCCGTCGAGGGCACGAAATTCCGGGTCTCGGTTCTGGAAACCACCGCGCCCGAAATTCCGCTGGGCCGCAAGGCATCGCTGATGGAAACCTTCAAGACCGTGGCCGCCGAAGATGGCGTGGACGAGGTGCTGCTGTTCGTGGTCGACATCCTGAAAGAGGAAGCGACCCTTCTGGTTCCCAACGACACCGTCAAGACCGTTGCCGAGAAAAGCTTTGGCGCGACGGTCACCGGCGACACCGTGGTCCTGCCCGGCGTCATGAGCCGCAAGAAGCAGATCATCCCCAACCTCAAGCTCTGATCGGGCCCACGAAAACTCTTCGTACGAAGAGTTTTCACGTCCGGCGCACGACCCTGTCCAAAATTCTTCGTACGAAGAATTTTGGACACCGCTGCGTTTGCGTTGATCAAGGATGCCGCCATGACCGATCTGATCCGGCTGGAAAACGACACGCTGGCGGTCGCGGTGGCCCCGATGGGCGCCGAACTGCAAAGCCTGCGCTGGAAGGGCCGCGAATTGCTGTGGCAGGGCGATCCCGCCTGGTGGACCGGTCAGGCCCCCCTGCTGTTCCCGATCGTCGGGCTTGCGCCAGATGACAAGGTCGCCTTTGGCGATGACCTATACGACATGCCCAAGCACGGGTTCGCGCGCCGCAGCCTGTTCGACCTGGCCGGGGCCGGCGCCGACTTCTGCCGGCATATCCTGCGCGACACCCCCGAGACGCGCGCGCGCTTTCCCTTTGCGTTCGAACTTGCCGCGACGCACCGCATCGAAGGCGCGAGCCTTACCCAGGGGGTCGAGATCACCAACCGCGACGCGCGGCCGATGCCCTTCGGCTTCGGGTTTCACCCCGCCTTCAACCTTCCCCTGCCCGGCGGGTCGGGCGCCACGACCGTCACGTTGGACAACCGCGCCGAGCCCGAGCTTGCCCGGCTTGTCGACGGGCTGCTGGCGCCGGACCGGCTTGCGTCGCCCTTTGCCGCGGGGCGCTTGCAGATCACGCCCGACCTGTTCCGAGACGACGCACTGATCTTTCCCGAAGGCGCGGGGCGCGGCCTGACCCTTGGCGCCGAAACCGGCCCGCAGCTGCATTTCACCTTCGACAACCTGCCCAACCTGGCCATCTGGCAAAAGGTGGGCGCGCCGTTCCTGTGCATCGAACCCTGGCATGGCACCGCCGCCGCGCATGGCGCCTCGCCCCAGATGAAAGAACGTCCCTGGACCGTGACCCTTGCCCCCGGCGATGTCGCGCGTTTTTCCTGGACCGTCACGGTGCAGGACTGACAGGCTGGTCAAGCCCTTGGTCGCCCACTAGGTAGGTGGCATACCCCTGACGCCAGAAAAGGCCCGCACCGCATGAGCCAGATCATCGACGCCCTTTCCCAGATTTCCGACCGGTACGAGGCGATGTTCGTCGACCTCTGGGGCTGCGTGCACAATGGCGTCACCGCCTATCCCGACGCGGTCGAAGCGCTGCGCGCCTATCGCGCGCGCGGCGGGATCGTCGTGCTGGTCACCAATTCGCCGCGCCCGCGCGTCGAGGTGATGAAGCAGCTCGACCTGTTCGACGTGCCGCGCGATTGCTGGGACAACATCGCCACCTCGGGCGACAGCGCGCGCTCTGCCATGTTCCGCGGCGCCGTGGGCAACAAGGTCTGGTTCATCGGAACCGAGGTGGAACTGCCGTTTTTCGAGCCGCTCAAGCTGATCGACGACCCCGCCCCGATCACGCGCGTTGCGCTTGAGGACGCCGAGGGCATCGTCTGCACCGGCCCGTTTGATTCCACGCAGCCCCCGTCGGTGCTGCGCCCGCAGCTGCTGTATGCGAAACAAAAGGGGCTGAAGCTGCTTTGCGCCAACCCCGACGTCATCGTGGACCGGGGTGAGATGCGCGAATGGTGCGCCGGCGCGGTGGCCGAGCTTTATTCCGAGATGGGCGGGGAAAGCCTGTATTTCGGCAAGCCCTTCCCGCCGATCTACGATCTTGCGCGCCGCCGCCTTGCCGAGATCGACGCCGACATCACCGACAGCGCCATTCTTGCCATCGGCGACGGCGTCAAGACCGACATCCTTGGCGCGCAGGGCGAAGAGCTTGATTCGCTTTTCATCTCGGGCGGGATCGCCGCGCAGGAAACCGCGACCCTGCGTCAGCCCGATCCCGGCAAGCTGGAAAGCTTTCTCGCC
>CAXICP010000142.1:0-7926 GCA_964022595.1 uncultured Salipiger sp. | reverse complement strand
AATTCATGCGCCAGACGCCGGATCTGGAACGGATGCTCGTGCGCTCGGGGATCAAACTGTTCAAATACTGGTTCTCGGTCACGCAGGACGAGCAGAAGCGCCGTTTCGACAGCCGCGAGACAGATCCGCTCAAGCAGTGGAAGCTGTCGCCGATCGACAAGGCAAGCCTTGGCAAGTGGGACGATTACACCGAAGCCAAGGAGGCGATGTTCTTTTACACCGACACGGCGGATTCGCCCTGGGTGGTGGTCAAATCCGATGACAAGAAACGCGCCCGGCTGAACTGCATGCGCCATTTCCTGTCGACGATCGACTACCCGGGCAAGGACCGCCACGTCGCCAGCGCGCCCGATCCGCTGATCGTCGGCGGCGCGGGGCACGTGATCCACCGGTCTGACCATATCCTTGGGACCGCGCTGCATCCGGACAGCCGCCGCGGCGCGCCCTGAGCGGGCCTAAAGCGCCCGCGCCAGCCAACCCTGCAACGGTTCAAGCCGCTTGAAACTGGACAGAAGCGCATGTTCGGGGTCCTCGCACAGGGCCTCGTACAGCCCGTCGATCCACACGACGCAGCCGGTGCGGCGCAGCAACGCGGCGCGCGGGTGGTCCGGGGCGAAAGGGCCGGGCGGGCTGTCCAGTTCGGGCGGGTCAAGCCGGCCTCCCAGATCATCCAGCAGCCCGGTCAGCGCCTCGCCCGGCGGCCCGTCGATCGCATCGGCCCAGTCTTCGGCCTGATCTTCGTCGAACTGCATGACGCCGGCGCCCGCGGTGGCGTAATCGGGCGAGAGGCCGAAATACCACCCGCGCCCGTCGGGCACTGTCCATGCGGCGTGCAGATGGGTGTAGAACGGCGTCTTGTCATCCGAAAACCGCACGTCGCGGTGCAGGCGGAAAAGCTTGGACCGCACCCGCGATCCGGCCTGCCGCGACAGCGCGCTGCCGACGCTGGCGATCAGCTGTTCGGCGGGGCGGCGCACCTCGGCGTCGTAGCGGACCTTTTCGGCCCGGAACCAGTCGCGGTCGTTATGGGTTTGCAGATCCTTCAGAAACTCCCGGACCCGCGGCGCGAAATCGCTTTGCCTGACCTGCGTGGTCATCGCGGTCCTCCTTCGACAATGTGACTCGAATTCTATGGTTTCAAACTTTAAGCTGGCTGCGGCGTGCTGCGCCGACCCCTTGCCGATCAACCCTTCCGCCACCGCACAGGTTCCCCCGAAATGCGCCCCTGCCTTGCTGCCCTGATGCTTGCGCTGACCGCCCAGGCGGCCGCCGCCCACCCGCATGTCTTTGTCGACAGCGCGCTGCGCCTTGACGTGACCGTCCAGCGCGAGGTGACGGGGGTGACGGTCAGCTGGTCCTATGACGAATTCTTCACCCTGCTGCTGTTCGCCGACATGGGGCTGGACCCCGATGGCGACGGAAACCTGACCGACGCCGAACTGGCCGAACTTCAGGGGTTCGAACTGGCCAACTGGCCCTCCGATTACGAGGGCGATCTGTACCTGCACAGGGACGGCGCGCCCGTCGCGCTGGGGGCGCCGCAGGCGCGCGGCGTGCGGCTGGTGGACGGGCGCATCGTGTCGGACCATTACCGCCCGCTGGACGCGGCGGTGCCGGCGCAGGGGCTGCGCATCGCGCAGTACGATCCCAGCTATTACGTCGCCTACACTCTTGCGGGCGGGGTCGACATTGACGGGCCGTGCAAGGCCACCGTCGCCGATCCGGATCTTGACGAGGCCGCCGAAAAGATGCGCCGGGAACTGGCCACCATCCCCGAAGACGGCATGACCGAGCGTCTGGCCGGGCATCTGTTCGCGCAGCAGGTGACGGTGACATGCGCGCCCTGACGGTGATCGCGGCGGGGGCGGTCGCGGCGCTTGCGCTGTGGCTCTGGGGGTTTGGCGGCGCCGACATCGTCGCGCGCGCCGCGTCCCAGGGCCAGCAGACGGCGCAGGTCGCCATGGCCCGCGCCATCCGGGCGCTGCGCGCGGGCGAGCCGGGCGCGCTTGCGGCGCTGACAGGGCTTTGCTTTGCCTATGGCGTGTTTCACGCGGCAGGGCCGGGGCATGGCAAGCTGCTGATCGGAGGCTACGGCGTGGGGCGCCGCGTTGCCCTGCGCAAGCTGGCGGGGCTGGCGCTGGTATCAAGCCTTGCGCAGGCGGGGGTCGCCATCGCGGTGGTCTATGCAGGCGCGGCGGTGCTGGGTCTGGGCCGGCGCACCCTGACCGATGCCGCCGAGGACTGGTTCGCCCCGGCAAGCTATGTGGCCATCGGCGCGATCGGGGTCTGGCTGGTGATCCGCGGGGCGCGCAAGCTGGCGCCCGCGCCGCGCCCGGCGCAAGATGCGGGCCACGATCACCACGGCGCCGAACCCTGCGATTGCGGCCATGCCCATGCCCCCAGCCCCGAACAGGCCGCGCAGGTGCACAGCCTGCGCGATGCGGCGGTGCTGGTCGGCGCCATCGCCATCCGCCCCTGTACCGGGGCGCTGTTCCTGCTGATCCTGACGTGGCGCATGGGGCTGGACATGGCGGGAATCCTGGGCGCCATCGCCATGGGGCTGGGCACCGCGACGATCACCGCCGGGGTGGCGCTGGCGTCGGTCTGCCTGCGCGAGGGCGCGCTTGTGCGCCTTGCCGGGGGGCCGTCCTCGCGGCGCGCTCTGGGCGGGATCGAGGCCGCCGCGGGGCTGGTGATCGCGCTGCTGGCCTTTCAGGTTGCCGCAAGGTCGGTTTTCTAGGCTCGGGGCATCTTGCCGGGGCGCGATGCCCAATATAGAGGCAGGTCGATGACCGCCCAGCTTTCATATCCCGCCCACGCAAGGGCCATCCTGCTGCTGGGGCTGCCGCTGATCGGCGGGCATCTGGCGCAGCTTGCGATCAGCTTCACCGATGCGGCGATGATCGGGCGCTACGGCGTGCCCGAACTGGCGGCGCTGACGCTGTCCTCGACCGTTTTCGCGGTGCTGTTCCTGTTCGGGTCGGGCTTTGCCTGGGCGGTGATGCCGATGGTGGCGCAGGCCGAGGCGACGGGCGATCACACCCGCATCCGGCGCGTCACCCGCATGGGGCTGTGGCTGTCGGGGGCGTTCTTTGCGCTGACCCTGCCGGTCATGTGGTTCGCCGAAACCATCCTGGATGCGCTGGGGCAGGACCCGCAGGTCGCGGCGGGCGCGGGGGCCTACCTGCGCATCGCGGGGCTGGGGCTGTTGCCGGCGCTGTGCACCATGGTGCTGAAAAGCTTTCTGGCCGCGCTTGAACACACGCGCGTGGTGTTCTGGATCACCGTGGTGGCGGCGCTGGCCAACGGCGCGGCGAACTACGCGCTGATCTTCGGCCACTGGGGCGCGCCGGAACTGGGCATCCGGGGCGCGGCCATCGCCAGCCTCGTGGCGCATGGGGTGTCGCTGGTCGGGGTCGTGGTCTACGCGCGGCTGCGCCTGTCGGAATACCCGCTGTGGCAGCGGTTCTGGCGCCCCGACCCCGAGGCCCTGGCCGAGGTCTTTGCCCTTGGCTGGCCCATCGGGCTGACCACCCTGGCCGAGGTCGGCCTGTTCGCCGCCACCTCGATCTTCATCGGCTGGTTCGGCACGGCGCCGCTGGCGGCGCATGGCATCGCGTTGCAGATCGCGTCGGCCACCTTCATGATCCACCTTGGCCTTGCCAACGTGGCCACGGTGCGCGCGGGGCAGGCGCGCGGGCGCGGCGCGGCGGCGTTCCTGGAGCGCGATGCGCGCACGGCGCTGGCGCTGTCGGTGGTCGCGGTGGCGATCACCGTGGCGCTGTTCGTGCTGATCCCCGAACGGCTGATGGCGCTGTTCCTGTCGGCGCAGGACCCGGACCGGGATGCCATCGTGGCGATCGGCGTGTCGCTGTTGATGGTGGCGGCGGTGTTCCAGCTGGTGGACGCGCTGCAGGTGGTCACGCTGGGCCTGCTGCGCGGGCTTCAGGACACGCGCGCGCCGATGCTGATCGCGGCGCTGGCCTACTGGGGGCTGGGGCTGCCGTCGGCCTGGGGGCTTGGCATCGCGGCGGGCTTTGGCCCGGTCGGGATCTGGGCCGGGCTGTGCATCGGGGTGGGGCCGGGGGGGGTCCTGCTGCTGCGCCGCTTCTGGGGCAGGGCCGTGCCCGCGCTGCGCGCCGCCCCCCGCCGCTAGGCGCCGGGCCCGCGCGGCGCTTGCGCTTGCGCCGATCCCCGCCTAGAAGGCGCCAAACCTCAGGCATCAGGAGCAGCACATGGGTTTCCGCATGGGCATCGTGGGTCTGCCGAACGTCGGCAAGTCGACCCTCTTCAACGCGCTGACCAGGACCGCCGCGGCGCAGGCGGCGAACTTTCCGTTCTGCACGATCGAACCGAACGTGGGCGAGGTGGCGGTTCCCGACAGCCGGCTCGACACGCTGGCCCGCATCGCGCAATCCAAAAGCATCATCCCCACGCGCATGACCTTCGTGGACATCGCCGGGCTGGTGAAGGGCGCCAGCAAGGGCGAGGGGCTGGGCAACCAGTTCCTGGCCAACATCCGCGAAACCGACGCCATCGCGCATGTGCTGCGTTGCTTCGAAGACGATGACGTGACCCATGTGGATGGCCGCGTCGATCCCGTCAGCGACGCCGAGACCATCGAGACCGAGCTGATCATCGCCGACATGGAATCGCTGGAAAAGCGGCTTCAGAACATCGTGCGCAAGGTGCGCGGCGGCGACAAGGAAGCGGTGCAGCAGGAACGCCTCATGCGCGCCGCGCTCGACATGCTGGAACAGGGCAAGCCGGCGCGCCTTGTCGATGTGGCCGAAGACGACATCAAGCAGTGGAAGATGCTGCAACTGCTGACCGCCAAGCCGGTGCTTTATGTCTGCAACGTCGATGAATCCGAGGCGGCCACCGGCAATGCCCTGTCGGAAAAGGTTGCCGTCATGGCCGCCGGGCAGGGCAACAGCCACGTGGTGATCTCGGCCAAGATCGAAGAGGAAATCAGCCAGCTCGACCCCGAAGAGGCCGAGATGTTCCTGTCGGAACTGGGCCTTGAAGAGGCGGGCCTGGATCGGCTGATCCGCGCGGGCTATGAATTGCTGCACCTGGAAACCTATTTCACCGTCGGCCCCAAGGAGGCGCGCGCCTGGACCATCCGTCAGGGCACGCAGGCACCGCAGGCCGCGGGCGTCATCCACGGCGATTTTGAAAAGGGTTTCATCCGGGCCGAAACCATCGCCTATGACGATTTCGTCGCCTCGGGGGGCGAGCAGGCCGCCAAGGAAGCGGGCAAGATGCGCGCCGAAGGCAAAAGCTACACCGTCAAGGACGGCGACGTTCTGCATTTCCTGTTCAACACCTGATCGGGATGGCCGGGGGGCGGTGCGCCGCCCCCCGGGCCGCGCCTAAAGCCCCTCGGCCGCCGAGGGCACCAGCGCGCCCGGCGCCTGGATCACGCGCGATGCCAGCCTCATGGCCTGGTCCGCCGAATCCGCCAGCGTCTTGCCGCTGGCAAGCCCTGCCAGCAGCCCGGCCGCGAAACTGTCGCCCGCCGCCGTGGTGTCGACGATGTCATCCACCCGCTGCGCCTGAACCCGCGATTCCCCCGCCTGGGCCTGCCACAGCACAAGCTCTCCGCCGCCCTGCTTGATCGCCACCAGGTCGGCGCCGTGGTCGCGGTAGCGCCGCAGGGTCTGGGCCGGATCGGTGTCGCCGAACAGCGATTGTTCCTCGTCATAGGACGGCAGCACGATGTCGGCGGTGCGCGCGCCCATGGTCAGCCCGGCGCGCATCGCCTCGGGGCTTTCCCACAGCCGGGGGCGCAGGTTGGTGTCAAAGGCCACGATGGCGCCGCGCTTGCGCGCCTTGGCCAGCGCGCCGCAGAACACCTCGCGGCTTTTGGGGGGCAGGATGGCCAGGGTGATGGCCGAGAAATGGATCATGTCGCGGCCCTTCAGCGCCCCGTCCAGCCATTTCAGGTCGTCCCCCAGCAGGCGCGCCGCCGATTGCCCGCGCCAGTAGGAAAAGCTGCGCTCGCCGCCTTCGGTGGTGATCATGTAAAGGCCGACGGTGCGGTCGGGCACGCGGCGGATGGCCGACAGGTCGATGCCTTCCCCGGACAGGAAGGCCAGCATGTCGTCCGAGATCGCGTCGGTGCCGACGCAGGTGGCATAGCCCACCGTCCAGTCCTGCGGCAGCAGGCGCCGCACATACCACGCGGTGTTGAACGTGTCCCCCGCAAAGCCGCGCCGGTACAGCCCGTCGCCCGCGTTGGACAGTTCCACCATGCATTCGCCAAGGGCGAGAAAGCCGCTCATTCGTCAGTCTCCGTTTCGGCCCGAAGGCGTTGGGGTTTCGGGCAGCATCTTGCCGGGGTTCAGCAGGCCGTTCGGGTCGAAGGCTGCCTTCACCCGCGCCATCCAGTCAAGCGCCGGCCCGTGTTCGGCGGCCATGTATTTGCGCTTGCCGATGCCGATGCCGTGCTCTCCGGTGACCGTGCCGCCAAGGCGCAGGGCGGTTTCGGCCAGCACGCCGGCAAAGTCCATGACCTTGTCGACCACCGCCGCATCGCCCGGATCGTAGCGCAGCCCGCAGTGGAAATTGCCATCGCCCACGTGGCCGACGATGGTGCACAGAAGGCCGCGCGCCGCCGCTTCGGCGCGGGCCACCGACACCGCTTCGGACAGGCGCGAGATGGGCACGCAGACATCCGTCGACAGGGTGCGCTTGTCGGCGCCCGGATCAAGCGCCGAGATCGCGGGCAGCGCGCCGTGGCGCAGCGCCCAAAGCGCGGTGCGCGCTTCGGGGGTGTCGGCTTCCTGCCAGTTGCCCGCGCCGCAATCGGCGGCGATCTCGCGAAAGCGGGTGACCTGGCCGCGCACCGCCTCGGGGGCGCCGTGGAATTCCAGGAACAGGTGCGGCTTTTCCGGCAGGCCCGCGTTGCGCGCAAGGTTGAAGCCGCGCACCATCATCTCGTCCACCAGTTCGATGCGCGCCATGGGCAGGCCGCTTTGAATGGTCGTGATGACGCAATCGACCGCGTCCGACACCGTGTCGAAATGGCAGGTGGCGCTGGCGATCGCCTCGGGCACCCCGTGCAGTTTCAGCGTCAGTTCGGTGATAAGGCCAAGCGTACCTTCGGAGCCCACCAGCAGGTGCGTCAGGTCGTACCCGGCCGAGGATTTGCGCGCAGCCGACCCGGTGCGGATCACCGATCCATCCGCCATCACCGCTTCAAGCGCGAGCACGTTTTCACGCATGGTTCCGTAGCGCACCGCCGTCGTGCCGCTGGCGCGGGTCGCGGCCATGCCGCCAAGCGAGGCGTCGGCGCCGGGATCGATGGGAAAGAACAGGCCCGTCGCGCGCAGCTCGTCGTTCAGCTGCTTGCGGGTCAGGCCGGGCTGGATCACCACGTTCATGTCCTCGGGGCGCAGTTCGATCACCTTGTTCATGCGGCTGAAATCAAGGCTGACACCGCCCTGCGGCGCAAGGTGCTGCCCTTCCAGCGACGTGCCCGTGCCGAAGGCCACGATGGGCACCGCGTGGGCCGCGCAGATGCGCACGATCTGCGACACCTCGTCGGTGTCTTGCGCAAAGGCCACCGCGTCGGGCAGGATCTCGGGGTAGTGGCCATCGTTGCGCCCGTTCTGGCGGCGCGCGGCGTCGGTCGTGCTGAAGCGCGGGCCAAGCAGGCGGGCGAGGGCCTCGAAAGCGGACATGGGGGCCTCCGGGGCCGTTGGGGAAGGGTCTTGCAATCGGGTATACCAACCCCGAAGAGTGGTGCAAGCAGGTGGAGGGCCGGCAGATGCCGCAGAACATCGTGATGACCCCCGCGCGCCGGGCCGGGGGCGTTCGCGCGCCGGGCCGGCGGGGCGCGGGAACGCCGTGACGGGCGCGCCGATCCTGGCCGAACAGATCGCGGCGCAGCTGCGCCGGTCGATCCTGCGCGGCACGCTG
>CAXICP010000141.1:0-7931 GCA_964022595.1 uncultured Salipiger sp. | reverse complement strand
CTTCCCACTGCTGGCGCCGACGGCCTTCTTCCTGCTGATCATCAACATCACCTATTCGCTGTTCGACACCTTCGGGCTGATCGACACGATCCTGCGCAACAACCCCGGCGACAGCCCCATCACGCTTGTCTACCAGGTCTACCTGGACGGGTTCCGCGGCCAGGACATCGGCGGCAGTTCGGCGCAGTCGGTCGTGCTTATGGTGCTGGTGCTGGCACTGACCATCATGCAGTTCCGCCTTGTCGAGCGGCGCATCCATTACACCTGAGGGCCCCCCGATGGCAGACCTGACCCAGACCGCCGCCCGCACCGAAACCCTGCGGCCCCGCGCGCCCCGCATCCGCTGGGCGACGGTGTTCGACCACGCCATCCTCATCGCGGGGGCGGCGCTGATGATCGTACCGCTGCTGGTGATGTTGCAGATGACCACCATCCCCGATGCGCAGGTGATGCAGCACGGCCCCTCGCTTGAACTGGGCGACCGGTTCTGGGCCAACCTGCGCAAGGCGCTGTTCGAATCCATGAGCTTTTCGGGCGAAACCACCGGCCTGACCATGTTCCGCAATTCGATGATCCTTGGCCTTGGCTTTGCCCTGGGCAAGATCGCCGTGGCGATGATGGCGGCCTATGGCATCGTCTATTTCCGCCTGCGCTTTGCCACCTTCGCCTTCTGGCTGATCTTCACCACGCTGCTGCTGCCGCTCGAGGTGCGCATCGTGCCGTCCTATGAAATCACGCAGAAGCTGGGCCTGCTGAACAGCTGGACCGGGCTGATCGTGCCGCTGATAGCCTCGGCCACGGCGACGTTCTTCTTCCGGCAGTTCTTCATGTCCGTCCCCGAGGAACTGGTCGAGGCGGCGCGCATCGACGGCGCCGGGCCGGTACGGTTCTTCATCGACATCCTGGTGCCGCTGTCCCGGACCATGATCGCGGCGATGTTCATCATCATGTTCGTCTTTGGCTGGAACCAGTACCTGTGGCCCACGATGGTTTCGACCGAAGAAGGCAAGGTGACGCTGGTGCAGGGCATCAAGCAGATCACCCAAAGCCTCGAAGGCAACCACATCCCCGAATACGGCCGGTCCAACGTGCTGGCGCTGCTGGCGGTGCTGCCCCCGGTGCTGGTGGTGCTGTTCTTCCAGCGCTGGTTCGTCAAGGGCCTGACCGAATCCGACAAGTAGCCCCCGCTGGCCGGTCGAACCGCAAAAAAGAATAAAGGAAACCAGAGCATGTCCCGCGTTACGCTTGATGCCGTCCGCAAGGTCTATCCCAACGGGTTCGAGGCGGTGAAGCCTTGCTCGTTCCGGATCGAAGACGGCGAATTCCTGGTGCTCGTCGGCCCGTCGGGCTGCGGCAAGTCGACCCTGCTGCGCATGATCGCCGGGCTCGAAGACATCACCACGGGCGATCTGTCCATCGGCGATCGGGTGGTCAACCATGTGGACCCGGCCGACCGCGACATCGCCATGGTGTTCCAGAACTACGCGCTTTACCCGCACATGACCGTGCGCGGCAACATCGGCTACGGGCTGAAGAACCGCCGCACCCCGCGCGCGCAGATCGACGCCAAGGTCGACGAGGCGGCGCGCATGCTGAACCTTGTCGACTACCTAGACCGCAAGCCGGCGCAACTGTCCGGCGGGCAGCGCCAGCGCGTCGCCATGGGCCGCGCCATCGTGCGCGACCCGGCGCTTTTCCTGTTCGACGAACCCCTGTCCAACCTGGACGCCAAGCTGCGCAACCAGATGCGGATCGAGATCAAGGCCCTGCAGCGCCGCCTTGGCGTGACGTCGATCTACGTCACCCATGACCAGGTCGAGGCGATGACCATGGCCGACCGCATCGTGGTGCTGAACGGCGGGGTGATCGAACAGATCGGCACCCCGGCGCAGATCTACCATTCGCCGGCCTCGACCTTTGTCGCCAGCTTCATGGGCGCCCCGCCGATGAACCTGATGACCGCCGAGGTGGCCGACCACGGGCTGCACCTGGGCGACGGGGCGCCGGTGATCGCTGCGCCGAACGGCTATCGCGGGCCGGTCACCATGGGCATCCGCCCCGAGGACGTGCGCGTCGGCACCGGGGCGGCGCAATTCGACGTGACGCTGGTGGAAGAGCTGGGCGCGCATCGCCTGCTGCACGGCGCGCTGGCGGGCCAGCCCTTTACCGCCCATGTGCTCAAGGACGTGGCGATCACGCCGGGCACGCATGCGGTGGATCTTCCGGCGGGGGCGCTGACGCTGTTCCACCCCGAAACGGGGGCGCGGCTGTGATCGACATCGTCCCCGCCCTGCCCCGCGTCACCGATGCCGAACGCCAGCACCTGCTAAGCGCTCCGCGCACCGCCGATGCGCACCGCGCCATGATGGCATCGGTGCCCGCGATGCGCATGGTCCAGACCGGCGGCACCGCCAGCGCCGACGCACTGCCCGGCGCGCTGTCGGTGGTCGCCTGGAACGTGGAACGCTGCCTGTTCCCCGAAGACAGCGCCGATCACATCGCCCACCTGTCCCCCGACGTGGTGCTGCTGTCCGAGGTCGATCACGGCATGGCCCGCACCGCGCAGCGCCACAGCACCGAGGTCATGGCCGACCGCCTTGGCATGGCCTACGGGTTCGGCGTCGAATTTCACGAACTCGACCTTGGCGGGCCGACCGAACGGCATTTCTGCAAGGATGATTTCAACGCCCTTGGCTGGCACGGCAACGCGGTCCTGTCCCGGGCACCCTTTGACCGGATCACGCTGATCCGGCTGGACGATCACGGCCACTGGTTCAGCGCCGAGGCAGGCGCCGACCCCGACCAGCCGCGCCTTGGCGGGCGCATGGCCATCGCCGCCGTGGTGCCCACCGCTTCGGGGCCGGTCTGTGTCGTGTCGACCCATCTTGAAAGCAATTCCGGCCCCGATCACCGCGCCGCCCAGATGACCCGGCTGCTGGATGGCATCGACGCCTTCGCCCCCGGCCTGCCCGTGCTGATCGGAGGCGATCTGAACACCGGCAACCACGTGCCGCCCGATTTCGACTGGCGCCAGGAAACCCTGTTCGCCGATGCCCGCGCGCGCGGCTTTGACTGGGGCTTCACCGCCGATGGCATGACCACGCGGCCCAGCCTCATCACGCCCCATCCGGGCCGCAAGATGAAGCTGGACTGGTTCGCCGGGCGCGGCCTGATGCCCGGCCCGAACGCGGTGATCGCATCCACCGACGCCAACGGGCGCCCGCTGTCGGATCACGACGCGGTCTGGACCCGCGCCGCGCTTTAGCCCGGCCTAGCCAAGGGCGCGCAGCAGCATCGCCCGCGCCAGCGCCGCATCGAAGGGCGCGGGGTTGGCGGCGGCGCAGGGATCGCGCAGCGCCAGCGCGATCACCTCGTCCAACCGCGCCTCGTCGACGCCAAGCGCGCGCAGCGATGCGGGGATGTCCAGCGCCGCGCGCAGCTGTTCCAGCCAGTCCACCACCGATTGCGCAGACTGCCCCGGCAGATCCAGCAGGCGCGCCAGCTCGGCCAGCCGTGGCCCGGCGGCATCCATGTTCAGCGCGGTCACATGCGGCATCAGCACCGCGTTCAGCAGGCCGTGCGGCAGATCGTACACCGCCCCCAGCGCATGGCTCAGCGCATGCACCCCGCCCAGCCCCTTTTGCAGCGCGACGCAGGCCATGCCCGACGCGATCAACATGTCCGAGCGCGCCTGAATATCCGTTCCGTCGCCATAGGCGCGCGGCAGCGCCGGCTGGATCATCCGCAGCGCCTGCAACGCCAGCCCGTCGGCCATGGGGTGGAAATTCGGGGTGATCCAGGTTTCCAGCGCGTGGCACAGCGCATCCATGCCGGTGCTTGCCGTCAGCGCGGGCGGCAGGCCGACGGTCAGTTCCGGGTCCAGGATGGCGATGCCCGGCATCATGATCGGGTGGAAGATGATCATCTTGCGATGCGCGGCGGTGTCGGTGATGATCGACGAGCGCCCAAGTTCCGACCCGGTGCCCGCCGTGGTCGGGATCGCCACCACCGGCACGGGGTTGGTGGTGTCGGCGCGCAGCCAATTGTCGCCCACGTCTTCGAAATCCCAGATCGGGCGGCTTTGGCGCACCATCAGCGCCACCGCCTTGGCCGCGTCCAGCGCGCTGCCCCCGCCAAGGGCGATCACGCCGTCATGCGCTCCGGCGCGAAAGGCGGCGACGCCGGCGGTGACCGCCTCGCCCGTGGGGTTGGGCTGCACGTCACAGAACACGCCATGCGGCACGCCCGCCGCGTCCAGCACCGACAGCGCCGCCTGCGCGGGGGGCAGCGCCAGCAGCCCGGCGTCGGTGACAAACAGCGGGTTGGCCGACCCCAGCGCGCGCAGCGCCTCCGGCAGATCGGCGACCCGCCCGGCGCCAAAGCGGATCTCGGTCGGCCAGGACCAGGTGCGGGAAGGGGTCGCGGTCAGGTCGCGCATGGCAATCTCCGGTCTGTCGGGTCAGAAAAGTTCGATGTAGCGTTCGATTTCCCAGGCGCTGACGTGGCGCAGGTAGTCGCTGACCTCGTGCCGGCGTGATCGGACCCAATGGTCGATGAAGGCATCACCCATCAGCGTGCGGGCGGTGGCGCTGGCGTCCAGCCTGTCGGTTGCCTCGACCAGATCGCGGGGAAACCGCGCGGCGGCGGGGGGCGCGATGTCATAGGCGCTGGCGGTGGTGGGCGGCGGCGGCGTGGCCCCGGTTTCGATCCCGTGCAGCCCGGCGGCAAGGCACAGCGCCATCACCGCGTGGGGGTTGCTGTCGGCGGCGGGCACGCGAAATTCCACCCGGGTCGATTCCGGGCTGTCGTTGACGATGCGCACCGCGCAGGTGCGGTTCTGCACCCCCCAGCTGGCCCATGTGGGCGCCCAGGCCCCGGGCACCAGCCGCTTGTAGGCGTTCACCGTCTGCGCGCTGAGCACCAGCATTTCCGGCATCAGGACCAGCAGCCCGCCGATGAACGCGCGCGCCGTGCCCGACAGCCCGTCGGGCGCATCCGCATCGCAAAACGCCGGGCCCCCATCGCGTTGCAGCGAGATGTGAAAATGCCCCGATTGGCCCGACAGGTCCGGGTCGAGCTTTGACATGAACACCGTCGTCAGCCCGTTGCGGGCGAAATAGGCGCGGGCGAAATTGCGGAACAGCGCCGCGTCGTCGGCGGCCTTGATGCCCGGCGCGGCGGCAAGCGGGGCTTCGAAACAGCCCGGCCCCAGTTCGGTGTGCAAGCTGTCCAGCCCGACATCCAGCGTCGCCATCACATCGCGCAGCCCATCGAACAGCGCGCCATGCGCGGCGGCCGATTGCAGCGAATAGGTGCGGTTGTTCTTGGCGAAATGGTCAAGATCGCGGTACTTCTTGGCGCGCAGCGTGTCCGGCGTTTCGTTCAGCAGGAAGAATTCATATTCGAACGCGGCCGTCACGCCAAAACCCAGTTCCGTGGCCCGGTCCAGCTGCCGGGCAAGCTGGTTGCGCGGGGACAGGGCGCCGTAATCGCCGGTGAAATCCGCGATGGCCAGCGCCGCGTCCGGGCCAAAGGGCCAGCGGCGCAGCGTGCCGGCGTCGATCCGCGGGGGGGGGTGGATATGGGGGCGGTCATCCTGCCATTGCCGCTCGGCGCTGTCCCAGGCGTGGATCACGTCGCAAAAGCTGTAGCCCGAGCGCGCAAGCTTGGCGGCCTTGGGACCGCTCATCAGCTTGTGACAGAACAACCCATCCAGGTCGAACAGCCCCACATGCACGTCCTTGAATTGGGAAAGATCGTCCTGGGTCATGTCTGCGCCGGTCCTTGCATTGCGCGGCGAAACAGGCGGCGATGTGATTGAAAACCGGGCAGTTTTCACCGGGCAAGGCTACACCGTCAGGATCGGGCCATCGTATTGCGCGATCGCGCGATCGGCGCTCATCAGGGTCAGGGCCTCGGCCATGGCCTGCGCGATCAGCATCCGGTCGAAAGGGTCGCGGTGCAGCGCCGGCAGGCCCGAAAGCGCCAGCGCATGGCCGCCCGTTACCGGCAGTTCATCATAGCCGTTCGACAAGAGCCCGGCGCGCAATTCCCCCGGATCGGCGGTGAAATCGGGCCGGTCAAGCGCGCGCTTGATCTGCACCTCCCAGATCGACACGGCGCTGAACAGCAGCTGGTTGCCGTCGTCCATGATCGCCGTGCGCGCCGCGGCGGGCAGGCGGTCGGGCGCGTAGGCGAGCCACAGCAGCAGGTGCGTGTCCAGCAGCAGCCGCACCGCCTAGCCTTCGAACAGCTTGGAAATATCGTCGCCGCCCATGGCATCGAAATCGTCGGGGATCCGCGCCCGCCCCTGCAGAAAGCCGATGCGGCGCGGTTCGGGGGCGTCGATCATCACCACCTTGACCAGCGGCTTGCCGGCGCGGGCGATGACAAAGGGTTCGCCCGCGACCGCCTCTTCGATCAGACGCGACAGGTGGGTCTTGGCCTCATGCATGTTGACGGTCTTCATGGGAAGGCTCCGAACGGGGGTGGACTAACCTTAGTTAGTCCGCTTGTTCCCCTTGTGCAAGCGGTCCGATTGCTTTTCCTGCTCCACGTCGTCGCCCTGCGCGACCTCGTTCTTGACCTGGCCCCAGGTCAGAAGGGTAAAGATCGCGGTGCCCCCGGCCACATTGCCCGCCAGCGTCGGCAGGAAGAACGCGCCCAGAAGGTCCGGCAGCGTCGCCTCGCCATGCCAGGCCAGCAGTCCCATTTCGACCGAGCCCGCGACAACGTGGGCAAAGCCGCCCGCCGCCATCAGCCAGGTCACGGCCATCACCAGCAGAAAGCTGTTGCCCTGCCCCGTCGGCATGATCCACACCAGCGATGCGATCAGCACCCCGGCGGGCACCGCGCGCATGAAGTTTTCCAGCGGCTCGCCTTCGATGCCGTGGCGCGACACCGCAAGCAGCGCGTCGTGCAGTTCGGGCGACACCACCCCCGGCAGGCCCAGGAACCACGCCACCAGCAGCGCCCCGGCCAGGTTGGCGGACAGCACCACCCCCCACAGCCGCAGCATCTGGAACAGGCAGTAAAGTTTCTGGCGCGAGATCACCGGCAGCACCGTGGTGATCGTGTTTTCGGTGAACAGCTGCATGCGCCCGAAGATCACCGCCAGGAAGCCCAGCGAATAGCCCAGCGATTCCACCAGCGGGGTCCATTCCGCCTCGCTTGGAAGATAGCGGTGCAGCACGCTTTGGCCCAGCACCGAAAAGCTGATCAGGATCCCCGCCGCCAGCCCCGACCAGATCAGGGACACAACCGGGCGGGCAAGTTCTTCGTCGCCGTCGCGGCGGACCACCTCATAGATCAGCCGGGCGGACAGGCGCGTGGCCTGCATCACCGACTTCTCTTCGAAGGGTTCGTGAACGGTGCGGTTTTCCTGGCCCTCGGGCCGGGAGTCGCCAGAATCGGAGGGGCTTTGCTGCGTATTCATGCAGGCGAACCCCCGGCGCGCCCGGAGGTTCCCGATCAGGTGTCGCGCGCGGTGATCGCCAACCCGTCCACCACCGCCGTAAAGGCATCGGCGCTGCGCAGCGCGGCCCCCGGGCAAAGGTCGCGCGCCATGTCGCGCACCAGCCCCATCAGGCTGGACCCGCCCACCAGCACCACCTCTTGCACCGCGCCCGGGGCCAGCCCGGCGCGGGCCAGCGTTTCGCCGGCGGCGGCGCGCAGCGCGGTGCGGTGATCGGCCAGCGCATCCCCAAGGCTTTCGCTGGTGATCGGGGCGCAAAGGCCGCGTTCGATGTCATCCAGCGCGATGGCGGCGGCGGCGCCGTCGCTGTTGGCGGCGATCTTGCCGCGCTCGACCGCGAAGGCCAGCCCGTGGCCCAGTTCATCCTGCAGCACCTCGGCAAAGCGCGACAGCTTGTCCGGCTCGACCGCGTGGCGCAGCATGTCGGCGGCCATGCGCCGGGCGTCGGCGTTGTACC